>JBAVGP010000203.1:0-4259 GCA_049684955.1 Erysipelotrichaceae bacterium | reverse complement strand
GTGTATTTCAAGAAGAGTCGGTCCGTCCTTCTCAAACGATCAAAACATTTGATTGTGAATGAAACCATCAATGAAGTGCGCCAACGTGACAGAATGCTTGAACACTTCCCAGATCTAAAGAAAGCGTATGATCTTAAAGAAGAGATCCTCTGGATGGTGCATGAAGTGCACGACCTGGACACAGCTCGGATCTATCTGAATGAATGGATCAGAAAAGCTGATGCATCAGGTATCCCGGAATTCAAATCAGCGGTCACGGCTTATCGCAACTGGAAGATCCCTATCTTGAACGCTTTCGCTTATCCCTACTCGAATGGCATCACTGAAGGGTGCAATAATAAAATCAAAGTCATCAAACGCAACGCTTTCGGACTTCGTAACTTTGACAGGTTCAGAACACGCATTCTCCTCGCTTTTGGATAAAAAAGGAACTCTCATTTCTGAGAATTCCCTGGTCTACTCTTTGACATTCTATCGGGTTACCCCAACATTTGACTTAGAGCCAAAAAAAACCGGTTTCCCGGTTAGTTTACGAAATTTCCATGGTCGAAAAGTTGTATCGTCGATCCATCGGCGGTGATCGCAGTGATCTCCAGATCGGGAGTCCCGAACATGAAATCAATGTGGATCGCCGAGACATTCAGGTTGGCTTTCGTCCAAGTTTCATCGGGAGTGGCACGTGCGCCTTCGATCGAACTCGCGAAACCTTTCCCCAATGCAAGATGACATGCGGCATTCTCATCCAAGAGGGTGTTATAGAAAAGCAAACCGCTTTGACTGATATTTGAGGACGCTTCGACCAGCGCGACTTCGCCCAGATAGGCGGAACCTTCATCGGTCGCAATCAGGTCTTCGAGTAATTTCTTGTTTTTTCCAGCCTCGATCTTCGATACTTTTCCATCGGTGAATGTCAGCGTAAAATTCTCGATCACCCTTCCCGCCAAATAAAGCGGACGGCTGGAAATGACTTTTCCGTTGACACTCTTGCGGTCGGGAGAGGTGAATACTTCTTCGGACGGGATATTGGCACTGTAAGTTTTCTTCCCCTGTGCGATATCGTTGCCACCGTTCCAGCGTGCACGTTCGTTCAATCCGACCGTCAAGTCTGTCCCCAGGGAATTGCGGAATCGCAGTTCACGGATTTTCAGGTTGTTCAATTTATTCCGTTGGGTCAAGATACGCGCCTGATGATCGTTCCATGTCGATACGGGATCTTCATCCTTGGTCATGTAGCAAAGTCTGAAGATCGTTTTCCAGAAAGCCTTCAAGGCATCCTTCTCATCGAGGTCTTTGAACAGCGATCTTGCCCAGAGCGTGTTCGGAACAGGCGCGATGCAGAATTGGACGCCGTTGGACGAGACACGGTGACGTACGACATTCCTGAGCTCATTCGTGCGTTGCTGGTAAGCAGACATCTTGTAGGTATCGATATCGTCCAGCAGTCCAAGGTAAGAGGAAGTCAGCAGCAGATGGCAACCGTCTTCACGAAGATATGTATCGATCGATTCACGTTCCCAATGCTCGACGGCGCGGATCTCCTCGACGGATTGATATTTCAAATGTAAAAAGTCGACACGAGCATCGGTATATCGGACGATAACATGTTTCGCTCCGGCTTCGTAGGCTTCCGCGACGACCATTTTTGCGAAGGCTTCATTCTCGACATCCACTTCGATCACGACGTTTTGCCCCTTGTGTACATTCAACCCGCTGCGAACCAAAAGCCTGGCGTAATTCTTCTTCAGATTGTTCCCCATGATTCGATCCCTTTCTCATGTTAGTAGAAAATATGCAATGCAGGCCACTTCTTGGTCAGGTTGATCAAGCCCCATGCGATGGCATAGGACCCTCCCGCGACCAGGAAATACTGCACAAGACTATCCGAATAAATCCATCGTGCATTGATCATGCTTAAGCCGATCGGCAGCAACATGATGAACAACGGATGAACCAAATATACGATCAGGCTTCCGTCACGCAGCCAGCGATAGATTCCGCGCTCTTTCAGATTCAGTTCGAGCATAGCGGAGAACAGATAGACGCTGGCCGGCAAGGCGAAGAGGAGGAGATTGTAATTCAGCGGACTGCTGTAGGTTCGCAATATGAAGACTTCGGCGGTCAGCAGCACCATGCTTATGAAAAACCCGGGATAAGGTCGTTTGATGCGGAAACCGCTCTTAGCGAAGTAAGCTCCCATCGCCACAAAGAAGAAACCGAAGAATACTCCGTTACGTGAGGTATTAAAGAGCGCCAGATAGAATTTCACAACTCCGCCGATTCCGATATTCCCCGCGATTCCGTAGTAGGCATCCCCGAAGAGTCCGATCAGATAAAGAATTACCCCGAGGATCAGCACTTTCTTGAACGAAAGGTGATGCAATGCCCAATAAACCAAAAGGACAGCGATGACCAAAGCGCTCAGATACCAGAGATGCGAGTTTTCCTGAAGAAAGCGGTAGAAAATATAGAAACCGTAATAGTTGAAACCGATTTGGGAAACGAAATAGGTCATTGCGACACCGGTATAGATGCCCATCCAAACCACAAAGAGCGTCAGGACGCGTTTGCAGTATTGAAAGATGATCTTATCGTTCTTTTTATTGCCATGCAAAGGAAATTCGATTTTACGAAACAGCAGGAATCCCGCCGCCATAAAGAAGAATTGTATCGTCACGCGGGCGAGGACGTGGATGACGAAGACATCGAGGGTTAACGAGTATGAAAGAAAAGGCCGCACATGTCCTGCGACCACAAGCATCGCCGCGATGAATTTCATGAGATCAATTCCGTAAAGATTGCGTTTTTCTCCCATCGTCAGTCCATCCTTGCAGAAATCGTACCATATTCCTATCATGAATGGTAGGCAAAATAATGTTAAATGTACACAAGCCCGGGCGCTGTTTCATCAAGCGGTGATAAACGACCCGCTTTATGCTGGATTCCTACGATGATATGCTGAAACATGTTCGATATGGATGGGTGTAACTACAGAGCGTAGAGAATCGATATCACAGAGGATACTTCATTCATACTATTCCATTCATGGCTGAAGGGGTAATCTAGCCCGTCATCGAAATGCTCTGAACAACAAATATAACGAGAGTACGATATCCGCCGCAAAACACAGAACCACCCATTTCCATGGTCTTCCTTTGTTTTCCGCAAGTGCGAGAAGATGATCCTCATCCGATGCGCTCAGTCCTTCCAGTGTTTCATCCATCTTTTCATAATACATCGCATTCCCACGGAACCCGGTATAGAGCGCGATCCCGAACGTGATCATATCACGCACCCAGGAAAGTCCCATCGTGACCAACACGACACGGAAGAGTATCAGCGTCACGGCGATCCACACTAAGCGATGATAAAGGAACCACCATCCCCCGATAAAGAAAGCGGCCCAATTGAAAGGAACTCTTCCGTCGATTTTCCATCGTGCATAAGCTGCTTCATGATATGGCGAATTCCCCAGATAGGCTTTAACCAATTTAGAATGTTCATTTTCCCCGTTTGACATACTTTTCCCCTTTCAAAAAAAAAGGACACGAAAATGTCCTATTCTGCGCTCTTACTTCCCCCTTGATTATTCCCCATTGTTCCAATATCCCCGCTTTTACTTTCAGTTTATCGACAGCTAGTTCGCTTGTCAATCACGAAAATATGAATCCTCCTCCGCATCATCATCCTTCAGTCCCTCGCCGGACTCAAAAAAAAGCCGGTTGCCCGGCTAATTCATGGATATCGGAATATTCGGATGAACGACTTGGATCCAGGTATTGCCCGGCAATAGCTTTATTTCCACGCCTTTGTCATCATAGAATTTCGTGGGTTTTCCTTCGACCGGTTTTTTCCATGTCCCTTTGAGATACATCCCGTCGATGAAATACTCGGCTACGCCCGATCCTTCGAATTCGACGATGATATAACTGACTTTTTCCACCGCATGATGCGGAGCGTGCTGGACAATGATATTGGTGACTTTCACTTGCGTATTCGTATAGGCATCCATCATCGGTTCCTCGTTGATGAAGCGGGCATATCGGTGTTCGGCAGGAAGATACGTATAAGTGACTCGATTAATGGATGCATATCTGAGTTTCAGCGTGGTGATCGGCTTTGTCCCGATAAAGGTATTCTTATCGAAAAGGAAGTGCCGTTCCACCGCGATTTTGGGAATCATCACCAACGCGTCGTTCGCATTCCAGTAGGCGTTGTGCGGAGCTTTGCGTGCCGGATCACGCGAGAAAAACTGGTCGTTC
>JBAVGP010000202.1:0-3229 GCA_049684955.1 Erysipelotrichaceae bacterium | reverse complement strand
GTCACATACAATCCTGATCCTTGGCTTGATCTGGGCGTCGAAGCGGTGGTTTGCGGGGAAGGGGAAGTCGTTTTTTGGAATTATCTTTCAGGTAAAGACCATGAATGCATCACCACCAAAGCAAAACAGGCGACAGACGTCGCCCAAGTGGACCTTGGCATCCTTGAAAAGCTCGCTTCGCCCTATTTTCTGGAGTTTGACAAAATCGATATGGACAAGCGCTATCTCTATATGGAAACCTCGCGCGGATGTCCTTACGATTGCGCATATTGCTTATCATCGGTCGAGAAGGGATTGCGCGTCTTCAGCGAAACGTATCTGAACGACACCTTTGGCCGTTTGGCTGATTCGGGTGTCCGGCAGGTCAAGTTCCTCGACCGAACCTTCAATGTCAATCCGACGTTCGCGATCCAGATTGCGCGTAACTTGGTCAAGCTGCCGCCATCGATCTCTTTCCATGTGGAACTGGTCGGCGATACGCTCAGTGAGGAGCTGATCGATTTCTTCACCGGTCCGTCTTCAAGCCGATTCAGAGTCGAAATCGGAGTCCAGTCTTTCAATAAGCAGACCTTGCTTGAGGTCGGACGCTTCGTTCGCATCGAGGTGCTGAAAAAAGTCATCGCACGTTTTGAAGATGCGCATGTCCATCAACATACCGATCTGATCGCCGGTCTGCCCTATGAGAATCTTGATTCATTCAAAGCTTCCTTCAACACACTGTTCGCTTTGCATCCGTATGAGATCCAAGTTGGGATCCTGAAGCTTCTCTATGGCACCCGTCTTCGGGAACATGCCGAAGAATATGGATATACCTATCTGGAAGAAGCTCCGTATACCGTGCGCTCTTCGAACTGGATGAGCGAAGATGACATGGATTCGGTCGAAACGGTCGCCAACGCGGTCGAAAAAACCTACAATTCGCAGAAAATCCGTGAAACCTTGGGTTTATGGGTGGCGCAAAACGGTCTGAATGCGTATGATTTGTTTCATACCCTCGGGATGGAAATCACGAAGCTGCCGCGGCCCTATACGCAGCGCGACTTCTTCGCTTGTCTGATGCAATCTGTTACGAATTTGGTGTCGCATGCGGCGGTTCGCTTGAAAGCGGATTACTATCGTCTCAGTTCACTTTATCCCCAGCCTTTCTGGTATGAATCGGAGTTGAATGAACAACAGATGGAACTGCGCAAGAAAATCCAAAAGCATCTCAATGCCGATCGGCTGAAATACAAGCATCTTCGCATCGTCGAACGGGCTGACAACCAAGCGGGATATGACGTCTGGCTCTATCCGGCGTTCGGTAAATCGCATACAAGGATACGGTTGAATGAAAACATGGAAACGGAAAGCGAGATCGTCTATGAAACTGCTGATCGCGACGCATAACGAAAACAAGAAGATCGAAATCCTGCATTTCCTGGATAAGTTCGGCGGATACGAAGTACTCACCCTGAGTGATCTGGGCATCGTGGAAGAACCCGAAGAAACCGGTACGACCTTCCGTGAAAATGCCTTACTTAAGGCGAATTGGGCGATGCATCAAACCGGACTCCTGACGATCGCGGATGACTCCGGACTGGAAATCGACGCCTTCAACAAGGAACCGGGCGTGTATTCGGCCCGTTATCTAGGCAAAGACACCCCATATCCCGAAAAGAACGACATCATATTGAAACGCCTTGGAAATGATATCCATCGCGGCGCACGGTTCGTCTGCGCGATGGCGATCGTCAGTCCCGATCTGCGACCGGTCGTGGCGGAAGGGCATATCGAAGGTACGATCGGTTTTCGCCAACAGGGTGTCAACGGATTCGGTTACGACCCCATCTTCTATCCGTTGGGATCGGATCGGTCGCTGGCCGAATATGAACTCAGCGAGAAGAACGAAGTCAGCCACAGGGCGATCGCCCTGATGCATACCGTCCGTTATCTTGAAGGACTGAAAGGGAGGGATGAGAAATGATGCACGCGAAATCCTATGTCTCGACATTTTTCGGAGTTTTACTGATCCTGGTGCTTTTACTTACCAGCATTGACGTGTTCAGTCTGGACAGGGCGTTTTTCCTGAGTGAATACAAGAAGTTGGATGTCGCGGCCGATATCGGCGTCAGCGAAGCCGACCTGGTCAAATCGACCGATGTATTGCTGGGTTATCTGCGCAACACGCGCAAGGACCTCAACGTCACCGTCACGATCGACGGTACCCCACGACAGATGTTCAACCAAAAAGAAATCGACCATATGGTCGACGTGAAAGTCCTCTACCGCAACGCGATTCTTTTCCGCAATCTGAGTTTGATCATCGGATCCGTGATCGGTGTGTTGATGTTCGCGATGTACCGCCGCAAAGCGATACGCTTGTTGTCGCGCGGGATCGTCAACGCATCGATCGTGTTCGGCGTCATCCTGGCTTTTGTGGCCGTGTATGCCAGCGTCGACTTCTACGGTTTCTGGACGCAGTTCCACCAACTCTTTTTCCGCAACAATCTCTGGCTGCTCGACCCCAATACCGACAATCTGATCCTGATGGTGCCCGAACCGTTCTTCTTCGCTTTGGTGTTCCGCATCGTCGGCGGCTTCACGCTTTCGCTGATCCTTATCAACGTGCTGGCATATTTCGGCCAGAAGAAAGGGGACAAACATGAGTCGCAATCAATTGAAACTGCTGGCGTTACTCACGATGACGATTGACCATATCGGCGCTTTCGTGCTGACCGGCGGTTCTTTCCTCTGGATGCGCATCGTCGGACGGCTCGCTTTCCCGATCTTTATGTTTTTATTCGCGGAAGGCGCGCATCATTCCAAAGCCAACCGCTTCACCTGGGCGCTGAAGATCCTCGGTCTCGCGCTACTCACGCAGCTCCTGTTCATCTGGGTGCATGCGGGCTTTGTGAACATCCTTTTCCTCTTCGCGCTGGGTCTGCTCGGTTTTGAAGCGGTGGACCGCGGCCAAGGCTGGCTGTTCATCCCGATCGCGCTGGTCGCGGAGGTCTTCCATGTCGATTATGGCATGTACGGCATCGCGGCGATGGCGTTCTTCTACATCTTCGAGGGCAAACGCGCCCAACAATTCTTTTCTTTCGCGTTTATCACGGTTTTTTATGTGTTCATGCCGTATTTCGCGAATTTCATCCCGACGATGCAGACGGTCTTTTCCGATTTGGGAAAGTATTGGCGCTATTTCATCCAATTATTCGCCATAGCGACCTTGATTCCGATCGCTTTCTAC
>JBAVGP010000201.1:0-8837 GCA_049684955.1 Erysipelotrichaceae bacterium | reverse complement strand
TTTCAATGTATATCCCATGTTTGGATAGAGCTTCATCGAAATCGGATTCTTACTGTAGGTATCCAAGCGGATCGAACTGTATCCATCCTCTTTCGCTTGTTTCTCATAGGCATGGACCAATTGTTTCGCGATACCTTGGCCTTGCCTCTCGACCGCGACGACCAGTCGGTGGATGACGCAGCATCTTCCTGTCGTATCTTCCCACTTGATATCCGCATATTCTTTCGGCTGGTTTTCGCTGACGCAGACATAGGCGGCGATCCCTGCTTCATCCGCCAAAACATATCCGGTCTGAGATTTTATATCCTCTTCGATGATCGCCAAGGTCGGATAACTGTCGTTCCACTGTTGGACGCCGACGCGTTCCATATTCGCGACCGCGTCATTGATGATCCGCATGATGATCTTGGCTTCATTCATTTCCGCTTTGCGATAGATCATTTCATTTCCCTTCGGATAAGTCCTTCGACTTCTGCGCCGCGGCTAATACCGCTTCGATCACCGCGGTTCTAAACGCGTTCGCTTCCAGGTTGCGGACCATTTCGATGGTCGTCCCGCCGGGCGAACAGACTTCATCTTTAAGTTGGATCGGATGTTTACCGGACTGCAGGATCATCGCGCCTGCCCCGGCCATCGTGGCTCCGGCCAAACGGATCGCCTCGGTCTTGGTGAATCCGAGTTTGACCCCGGCATCGCCCATCGCGTCGGCCATCAGATAGAACATCGCGATTGCTGATCCGCTGAGTCCGATTTCCCCATGCATCTTCTTTTCGTCGACCGTGATGAACATCCCGACTTTCGCGAAGAGTTGTTCGACCGCATCCAAATCGATCCCGTTGATGTTTTTACCCGGGACGACGGCGATGACGCCGCAATTGAGCGCGACCGCGGTATTGGGCATCATGCGCAGCACTTTGATCGTTTCAGGTAATTTTACTTCAAGCGATTCGACGGTCACCCCGGCTGCGAAGCTGACGACGATCGTCTCATCGGTGAACTCGTCCTTGATTTCAGCCAATGCGGCATCGATATCTTTCGGTTTGACAGCTAAGATGACAAACTTGGCATTCTTCGCCACATCCGTGTTCGATCCGACATGAATGTGGTATTTATTTTGGATTTGGACCAGTTTTTCAAGTGAATGATCGGACGCGATGATTTCATCGCTGCTTACCCCTGCTTGAATAAGCCCCTGGATCATCGCGGTGGCCATATTCCCGCAGCCTACGAATCCGATGGTTTTTTCCATGATGGTTACCTCGCTTTTTATGTATTATAACGGATTTAGAATTCAGATAGAAAGTTTTGTTTAATATCCTCAACAATTATCTTTTTATCAAGGGCAAACGATGATGATTCATTGATCTAGAACGGTCCGTATTTCATCAGGATCGCACCGATCAGGAAAAGCACCGAGACCCCGAATACGACCGCTTGGAGTTTCCACGTCCACTTCAGCCAGGTCGGATATCCGATGTTCGCCAAACCCAGCGATATCATCAGCACCGCATTGGTCGGATACAACAGATTACTGAAACCGTCCCCGAAAAGATAGGCTTGGACAGCGGACTGACGGGTGACGCCGATCATGCCGGTAAGCGGGATGATGATGGGCAGGACTAAAAACGCTTTGGCCGATCCGGAGGCGATGAAGACCTCCAACACCAAGACGATCGCATATAACGCCAGACCGGCGGTGACCGGATTCAGATGCTTGATCTGGATGAACGCATAATAGATCACCGTATCCAGGACTTGCGCGTTAGCGATGATGAGTTTGACGCTCATCGCCATCAGGATCAGGATCCCGGCCGGCGCGATATCCAAGAGACCATGGAAGAAATCTTTCGAGATATGTTTGGAGGCTTTACTGTAGTTTGCGGAAACCAAAGTACCGGTAAGCAATAACACCGCGATCGCCGGCATGACATAATCGGAACCGCCGGGGATGAAGAAACTCAGGATGATGAAAGCCAACGCGGCACCCATGAATCCCAGGAAGATCTTTGCGCCCTTGAGGATACGGGGATTGCTGATTTGGGGCTGGATGACGGTTGAAGAAAGGATGGGATTCTTTTGATAGTTACGCACCAGCGAAAGTTCGGGATGCTTTTCGATCTTCTTCGCATAGCGGGTCAGGAACACAATCAGACAAAGGTAAATAACGATGAAGACGATGATGCGGAACAGCACACCCGAGAAAGCCGGAAGACCGGCGAGTTTCTGCGCGATGCCGACGGTGAACGGATTGAAGATCGCCGCGGCGAAACCAAAACCGGAAGCAAGCGTCGACATACCCAGACCGACCAAGGCGTCCCAACCCAATCCATAGGAAAGAACCAGGGCCATTGGGATCAGTGCGACCAGTTCTTCGAACAAACCGAACAAGGAGCCAAACAACATGAAACATAGACAGATGACCGCCAGCAGACGATATTTGTCGCCGGCATATTTGCGGATGACACCTTCCAGCATCGCATTGAGGATTCCGCTTTTCTGCAGGACGGAGAACGAAGCTCCGATCAGTAAGACAAACAACAGGATCACGATGACGGTGGCTGCGTCCACGCTCCACAAGACTTCGATCGGCGCCGTGAACCAACGATAGATCGGCAGTTTGACCGCTTCGATGAATTTGAACGTCCCGTCGACGATGCTTTCTTTTCCGTCGACCAAAATTCGCTCATACCTACCGGAAGGCAAGATATTCCCTAGCACGCCGGCCGCCATCATCAGAGCGAAGAGAATGAAGAAGGATGAGAAAAACGATTTCTTTTGGATTTGGATGCCGGTGTTTTGATTTTCCATAGTACTCTCCGATCATCGTTAAAATTAGTATTATCATACCTTGCATAAGGGATGCATGCAATGTGAAATCAATAAAAAAACCGGCATAAGCCGGCTAGAGAAGTCTGATTTTGTTATCTTCGCAGAGTCGTTCCGTTTTATCCGGCCAGACCGACGCCTGGACTTCCCCGATATGCGCTTTGCGGAGGAAGAACATGCATAATCTGGACTGCCCGATCCCGCCGCCGATCGAATACGGCAGCCGTTTATTGAGAAGATCTTGGTGATAAGGTAATGCTCTGCGATCGTCGCATCCCGCCAACGCCAGTTGCCGGTCGAGCGATTCTTCGTCGACCCGGATACCCATCGAAGACAGTTCGAACGCACATTCCAACAACGGATTCCAAACCAGGATATCGCCGTTGAGCTGCCAGTCGTCATAATCGGGCGCCCGTCCGTCATGTTTGATCCCTGACTCCAGCAAGCCGCCGATGTTCTGGATGAACACGGCTTTCATCTCTTCACAGATCTTGTCTTCCCTTTGTTTGGGGGAAAGCGCGGGATATTTATCTTCCAATTGTTGGGAGGTGATGAAATGGATCGTGTGCGGTAGAATCGGTTTGATATGGGGATAGCGGGTCTGAACCAAGAGTTCGGTATCTTTCAGGACTTTATAGATCTTATTGACGATGTCCTTCAGTTTCGCTTCCGTGCGGTCTTCTTTGCGTATGCTTTTCTCCCAGTCCCATTGATCGACATAGATCGAATGCAGATTGTCGGTATCTTCATCGCGCCGGATGGCGTTCATGTCGGTATAGAGTCCTTCGCCGACATTGAATCCATAGCGTTTGAGGGCGTTGCGTTTCCATTTCGCCAAGGAATGGACGACTTCCACTTTCTCCTCATCGATGCATTTGACTTCGAAGGCGACCGGCCGCTCAACCCCGTTCAGATTATCGTTCAACCCGGTCTTGGGGCGCACGAACAAAGGCGCCGACACCCGGGTCAGATTCAGTTTCGATGCCAGGTCATGTTCGAAGAAATCTTTGATGAGTTTGATCGCCAGTTCCGTTTCGCGGATATCAAGGGAAGGCTCATAGCCTTCGGGAACCCATAATCCGCTGATGTTTTTTATCATGATGCTGACCTCGCTTTGGATGTTAGTCCTATTGTATCCAAAGCGGGGACGAAAATCAAAAAGATTCTTCGCTGGGAAGAATCTTTCGTTGTTTAGCGTTTCAGATTACGGTCGAACTTGTCCAATACCTGCATGTCGGCTTCATTGATGACGAAGTCGACCTGGGCATTCTCGACCATGCGGTGTTCCTTGGTGGTCTTGGGCAAAGGCAAGGTGCCTTTCTGCAGACAATAGGCGATGCATAACTGGGCGACACTCACACCATTATTATCGGCGATATCCTTCAGTAACGCTTCGTTGAACACCCCGCCGGTTGCCAACGGTGAATAAGCTTCTACCAAGATCCCTTTTTCTTTACAGAAGGCCATTGTTTCTTTCTGCGTATGGCCGACATAGAACGGAATCTGATTCACCATCGGAAGGATTTCGCAATGGTCGATCAGCGCCTGGATATCTTTGGGAGAGAAATTACTGACGCCGATGGCGCGCACTTTCCCATCCTTATATAATTGTTCCATAGCTTTCCATGAATCGATGTTCCCTTGCGTACAGTCCTTACCGATCTGATCCCAAGGCCATGGCGCGTGGATGAGATACAGGTCCAATACTTCCAGACCCAGATCGCTCATCGTTTGGGCGAACGCCTCGAGGGTCACCTGATAGCCTTTGGTCTGCGCAGGCAGCTTGCTGGTGACGAAAATCTCATCGCGCGGAATGCCGGATTCCCGCACAGCCCGACCGACCGCCTTCTCGTTGCGATAGGCTTTCGCGCTGTCGACATGCCGATACCCTGAGCGAAACGCCGCCATCGTCGTATCATAAGCGACTTCATTGGGGATCTGCCAAGTCCCGTAACCGATCTTCGGGATGGTCACCCCGTTGTACATTGTATAATATTCATTCAATACTCCCATGTCGTACCTCCTGGTAGCTTGTTGTGTTACAATGACATTATACAAGACATACGATGGCCGGCGGGATGATATGCATAATAATCACGCTGACGTCGCAACATCACTTTATGAAAGGAGACTTTATGAACCGTCAAAAGTATCTTCGGATTGTCAATGTCATCATCGCTTTGTTGGTCCTCGGTTTGGCTTTATCGGGCATGATCCGCAAACTTGCGCCGAACCTCATCCCTTACCAGGTTTTCTCCGTAACGCATCCGCTGACCGGATTCTTGTTCGTTTTCTTCATCTGTATCCATATCTTCCTGAATTTCAATTGGATCAAAGCGAATTATCTCAAACGTAAGAAATCGTAGAATTCTAGGTTTATGAAATCGGGTCACTTACCGCTTGTTCGGAAGTGGCTTTTTTTTTGCATCCTAAAGAAAACGCATCGTATGATGCGTTTAGAGCGGCATTGAAACTTCGTGGGCTTGTTCGTCGATCTGATAACCGTCGTCGAACAATCCGAGACAGGCATCGACGACATCGGGACGGAACATCGTCCCTCTTTTTTCACGGATCTCTTTCAGAGCAAGTTCGATTCCGAGCGCAGGACGATAAGGGCGATGGGATTTCATCGCTTCCACCACATCGGCGACCATCAGGATATAGGCTTCGATCGCGATTTCCTCGCCTTTCAGACCGCGTGGATAACCGGTACCGTCGAATCGTTCGTGATGTTGGTAAATCGCTTCACCGACGATGATCGGCAGATTAACTTTCGATAGCATTTCGAAGCCGCTGGATGCATGATTGCGCAATAGTTCGATTTCAGCATGCGACAGAACACCGGGTTTCGACAAGATTTCCGCGGGCACGACGATTTTCCCGATATCGTGGATATATCCGATGATGCGGATCTGTTCGATGGTTTCAATCGGCAGCAGCATACGTTCGGCGATAGCGGCGGCGAGATTACCCACTCTGCGCTGATGTCCCGCGGTGTAGGGATCACGGAATTCGACGACTTGGGACAGCAGGTTGATGATGCTTTCCGTCGCTCTGCGCAAAGCCTGCGTGCGGGTGGCGACCATCGATTCAAGGTTGCGCTGGTATTCGAGGTTTTTCTGTTCAAGCGCGAATTTGGCATCCATCAACGTTTTGATCTGCGCCGCGTTGCGGACCGCCCGCAGGAAATCCTCCCGCCGAATCGGTTTGGCGAGATAATCGCTGGCGCCTTGCTGGACCGCCGATACCGCTGTCTCAACGGTCGGTTCGCCGGTCATGACGATGACGCGGATATCCTGCGACATCGTCCGTATCTTGTCCATCAATTCGATACCCGTCATACCGGGCATGATGATATCCGTCACCACGACATCCACATCGTTGGCTGAAAGATACTCCAGCGCGGTCTTCGCGGATGGAGCGCTGTTCGCCTCATATCCCTCGGCTTTGAGAAAGGCGGTCAACGTAATCCTCATCGACGGTTCATCGTCGACGATCAGAACTTTACTCATAGGTTCCCTCCGGGTGTTCCCAATCATTATTGATCGGCAGTTTTACGCTGAACGTCGTATATTCGTTGGCGATGGAATCGACGGAAATCTCTCCCTGATGATCCTTGATGATTCCGTAACTGATGGATAACCCGAGTCCGGTGCCTTTATCTTTCGGTTTCGTCGAGAAGAAGGGCTCGAAGATACGATTCTTGACCGCATCCGGAATTCCGCATCCGTAATCCGTGACCGTCAAAACCAACCATTGTTTATCGTTCTGAAGCAGTTTATGACATCGCAGTTCGATCTTCTTCTTTTCGTCGGCGCCCGGATATCGCTCATTGAGCGCATCCCTGGCATTGGTCAACAGATTCATCAAGACTTGCTGGATCTGTTGGGAGCGGCATTTGATTTCGGGCAAGTCCTTATCCAACTCGAAATCAAGGGCGATATTGTCCTTCTTGATGATGGTGCGGATGAGCGACGTGGTATTTTCGACGATGTCATAGATGCTCGCCAGACTGTGCGATTGCTTTTCCATCCGTGAAAATTGAAGCAGATTCCGCACGATACCTGAAATGCGCTCGGTTTCCTTCACGATTTCACGTGCGAATGTGGCGGATTCCGAGCCAGCATCGATCTGATCCAGAATCAGTTGCGCATAATTCAGGATGCCGTTGAGCGGATTGTTGATTTCATGGGCGACCCCGCCCGCCAACGTACCGATCGCTTCCAGTTTCTGTTGCTGGCGCATCTGCGCTTCCCAATCTTTCTTTAGTCTTTCAAGTCCTTTGAGTTGCGTCGTATCCATCGCGAAAATCAAGGTCCCGTCTTTCCCTTCGAAATTGATGGGTACCGCGACCGCGTTGACATCGACCGGCGTCGAGTCAACCTTCAGGAAAACCATGTCCGCAGGCGGAGCCATTTCATGCCCTTCGCTCAGTTCCGTGATCCATTGGTGGATCCGTTCGTTATAATCGGGATGGAATCGTTCTTTGATGGAAGTTCCGATGAGTTCATCTGAATTCTTGATTCCAAATAGTTGGCACGCCAATTCGTTCAGATAGACGAATCGTCGTTCCGATTCGATGAAGATGGCATAAGGAGCCCGTTCGACTAAAGATCTGAACCGATTCTCACTCGCTTCCAATTCTTTTCTTGCCTGGACCTGATCCGTGACATCATGGATGATCGAATATAATTGACGATTTCCATATTTGAAAATCGGACCTGTATACTCTTCGACATCCGCATAACTGCCGTTGGCCTTCAAATGTCTGAATTCGAAATAATTCCGTTTCAACCGAGCTTTCTTTTCCATTTCCAGTTTGATTTCTTCCGGGGACATCATATTGATCTGATTGATGTTCATCGCCAGCAGCGTTTCCCGGCTCCACCCGTAGAATTGCGCGGCGGCGCTATTCGCATCCTTGATCTTTCCTGTCTTCGGATCGACGATCAGCATCGAGGCATGGTTGTTATCAAATAGGTTCTTGTATTGCATATCCGCTTCGGCCGCTTTGACACGAATCTCCTGCTGTTCGTTTTGGGCGATCAAAAGGGTACCGAGAAGCAAGGTACCCAAAGGAAGAATCAAAAGGATTTCCATCGCGAACGAACGGATCGACGTGACCGCGATTTCGAAAGGCAGCGTAAACAAGCACATCAGCATGATGACATGCGTCACGACGCCGAATACATATAATGAAACGACGCGATAATTCCGTATCGTCGCGACGACATGTTTTCTCCAGAACAAACCGAACAAAGAGACACACACGATGATCAGGATTTCCGTGATCGTGCTTAATCCGCCCATCGAGACACGGTAGAGGATAGTCATGACCGCGGCGATGATTGTCGGGACCGCACCGAACACCAACGCCGAAACGCTGAATAAAATCGAACGGGTGTCGATGATAAGGTTGGGTGTGATTGCCAACGGGACCATCATCAAGGCGATACTGATGACGCCGACAATCAAACCGTCCAGTATTTTGGCGATGATACCGCGGACTTTAAACAACAAATGACCGACGTTGTTGAAAACACTCAGCGACATCAAGAGTGCTACATTGTTGATCAGTTTTACGATCGTGATTTCGTTCATAACATTTCCCCTATGATAGAACTTTACATGTTTATTTTTGCATAAGGCGGAAGCATAATCAATCAAATTAGCAAATTTCACCCTTACATCGGCATCAATGTTCCATTCATACCGAGCGAGATCAAATCCTTGCTTAGAATGCATGGAAAATGCATCTTATTCTCAATATGTTATACTTTGATTACAGAGTTTAAGGTACATGTTCCAAAAATCAAGCAAGACGTTTGAAACAACCTTATGAAAGGAAGCTATGCACAAATCCATATCCATTGTCTTATCCGGCGAAGCCGGGCAGGGACTGCAGATCGTCGAGGAATTTCTCGTCGAGGCCCTTGCGCGCGAAACGTATGTTTTTACATCCAAGGAAGTCATGAGCCGGGTACGCGGCGGCAACAATACGGTTGAAATCC
>JBAVGP010000200.1:0-3492 GCA_049684955.1 Erysipelotrichaceae bacterium | reverse complement strand
CCGTGATCTGGCGAACCTGAACAACCAATTATCTGTGCTGGAAGCGGACGACGAGTTGAAAAACATTCGTGTCATCAAAGACATGGAAGTGCTGATCATCCGTAAGGACGGCGACGCCGATCGTTTGAAAACGATGGCCGAACATCTCAAGAAACGGGTTTCCGAAGGGCTGGTCGTCATCGCGGGTGTCTGCGACGAAAAAGCGGTGTTCGTAGTCACAGCCGGGAAACTGGCCCAGGCCAACGGATTCAAAGCCGGGGACATCGCGAAGCAACTCGCCCTGATCACCCAGGGGAACGGCGGCGGACGTCCCGAATTCGCCCAATCCGGCGGTAAAGACGCCTCGAAATTGGGAGAAGCCTTGGATATGCTGCGCACAAAACTCGCTTGACCCTTTCAATTTGACGAGAATTAAAGTAAAATAAACCTAAGAAGGAGGGGATGTATATGAGTAAACAAGCAACCGATACGATGTCGTTCAAATCCGACGAATTACGCAGTTCCAACATCAAAGAAATCCTTAAGAATGTCAAGGAAGCCCTTGAGGAACGCGGGTACAACTCGGTGAACCAATTATCGGGGTATCTGATCTCCAACGACCCTGCCTACATCTCCAGTTATCATAACGCTCGTTCCATCATCCAATCGGTCGAACGTTACGAAATCATCGAGGAACTGGTCCGCGCCTACTTGGACGAAAATAAATAATGCGAGTGATGGGACTGGATCTAGGCACCGTTACTTTAGGTGTCGCGGTTTCCGACTTGATGGGGATGCTGGCTCGGCCGTTGGTCACGTTGCGCTTTGAAAACGAAGACTACGCAAGCGCGATCCGGCAGATCCTGCCGATCATCAAGGAACAGGAAGTGAAGACCATCATCTTGGGCTTTCCCAAACACATGAATAATTCGATCGGGATTTCGGCGGTGCGTTCGCAGGAATTCAAGGTCTTACTGGAAGAAGCGGCGGACGTCGAGGTCATCCTGGTGGATGAACGCTTGTCGACGGTCGCGGCGCAGCGCCAATTGATTTCGGCCGATGTAAGCCGTAAAAAACGCAAACAAGTCATCGACCAGATGGCCGCGGTGCATATCCTGCAGGGATATCTGGATCGCAAATAATCGCTGGAGGAACCATGGAAAAAACGCCTGAAACTACAACCGAAAAAAAGGTTGCCCAAACACCGATCGAAGATACGACGATCATCGTGACCGACGAAAACGGTGTCGAACTTACGATGGAAATCCTATTCACCTTCGAAGACGACATCAACCACAAGAATTATGTCCTGTATTATGATCCTGCGGATGAAAGCGGGGAAGTCTTCGCTTCCGTCTACGACGAAGCGGGGAATCTGATCCAAGTCACAACCGAAGAAGAATGGGCCATGATCGAAGAAGTATTCGAAGCCTTCAACATCGAACACGAAGATGAAGAGGAAACGGATGACGACGATGAAGAACAGGAAGCCTAAAAAGAGCCGACAAGTACTTAGAATTTTCGTACTTGTTTTTCTTGTGGCGCTTGTCGCGACGGGATTTTTCGGCTATACCTATGTGACGAATGCGCTGAAACCTGTATCGGACAAGAGCGAAGTCGTCACGATGGAAATCGCCAAAGGTTCATCGACCGACACGGCGATGCAGGCATTGTACGACGCCAAACTGATCCATGACGTCACGATCGCCAAATATTATGCCCGCTATGTCAAACTGACCTCCATCAAAGCGGGCATCTACAAGCTCGATAAGTCATGGACGCTGAAAGCGATCCTGGAGAAGATCAACGATCCGAAGGGCGCGGTTTCGACCGATGTCCTGCTGACCATCGTGCCGGGAGACTGGGCACGCGATATCGCCAAGAAGATTTCCGCCAAAACGGGACTTGATGAAACGCAGCTGCTTGCCTTATGGAACGACGACGCCTATATCGACGAACTATCGAAGACTTACAGCGTCATCACGGCCGATGGGAAGAAAGCCGGGACGCGCGTGAAGCTCGAAGGCTATCTGTTCCCCGAGACCTATTTCATCAAAGCGGACTGGTCGATGAAGAAAGTCACCGAAAAGCTGATCGCCCAGACCCAATCCATCTATGATAAACATAAAGCTGAATTCGCCGCGACGAAAGCCGCGCATAATTTCACGACCCACCAGGTCATCATCCTGTCCTCGGTCGTCCAATTCGAAGCCTCCAAACCGGCCGATATGAAGAATATCGCGCAGGTCTTCTATAACCGACTAAAGCTGAAAATGCTGCTTCAATCGTCCGTCACGGTCTGTTATGCCTTATATGACTACACCGACTGGCGGGCCTGTGAGACCAACAGTTCGATCGATTCGAGATACAACACCTACAAATATCCCGGCTTGCCGATCGGGCCTGTCACCAATCCGTCCGAGTCCGCCATCAACGCGGTGCTGAATCCGACACCCAACGATTATCTCTACTTCATCGCCGATGTCTATGGCGACGGAACGGTCTATTATGCGAAAACGTATGCCCAACATCAGGCAAACATCCAAAAATATCTAAAGTGAGGGAACGTCTATGCGTAAAAGTGTGATCATCGGGATTGCGGGAGGCAGCGCCTCCGGGAAGACATCTATCGCCAAACGATTATTGAAATCATTCGAGGAGACCAATTCCGTTTTAATCATCCGCCAGGACGATTATTACAAGGACCAAAGCGATATGCTGATGGAAGAGCGGGTCAAGACCAACTACGACCATCCGTTCGCTTTCGACAACGATCTGTTAGCCCAGCATCTGGTCTGTCTGATCAAGGGCGAAGAGGTTGAGAAACCGACTTACGACTTCGTCAACCATACCCGCAGCCATATCACCGAAATCATCCGTCCCAGCGACGTCATCGTCCTTGAAGGCTTATTCGTTTTGGAGGACGAACATATCCGCAATCTGTTGGATATCAAGATCTTCGTCGATACGCCGGCCGATGTCCGTTTCATCCGCCGCTTAGTGCGGGACGTACGCGACCGCGGACGCACCTTGGATTCCGTCGTCAACCAATATATGAACACCGTCCGTCTGATGCATGAGATCTTCGTCGAACCCTCCAAACGTTTCGCCGACGTCATCATCCCCGAAGGCGGCAAGAACGAAGTGGCGGTCGACTTATTGACCACCAAAATCCGCAGCATCATCGAACATCACGACTAAAAAAACGGCGCATTCGCCGTTTTAGTTTGCTTTGAGGAACAGGTATTTGCTGAGCACTTCGATATCATGCTTGCTTAAAGCGTAATCCCGATGTTTGGCGAAGTATTTGATCTTGCCTTGATCTTTATAGTATCCTACATTCAGATCGATCGTACCTTTCTGATAGATGAATTTCAGGTCGAAACGCATTTCTTCCTTCGTATAAACGATAAAGTTGGTCGCCGGTTTCAAGAAAACCGCCTTCTCGATCTCTTTCATCGATGCCGGATCCGTAATCGTCATCGGATAAACACTTTTATCACAGTAATCGAC
>JBAVGP010000199.1:0-5702 GCA_049684955.1 Erysipelotrichaceae bacterium | reverse complement strand
CATACGTATTCACTTTATCACCATGGGTCAGCACAAGTTTCACATCCGTATAGAAACTCCGATTGGTGAACAGAAAACTGCGGACCGCGGCACTAACTCTTCCCGCATGGATCGGCGAAACGACGATCAGGCGATCGAACGATTTGAGATCCGCATCGATCTTCTTCAGTTTCACTTTTTTGCGATACATCGCCTGAAACCCGCAGATCGGATACGCCATGAACCCGGTCCATTTATGGACTGGAACGATTTCAAAAACGGGGGAATCGGTGGATTGCGCGATTTTCTTTGCGACGTCAGCGCTGTGGCCTTCGATGGAATAATACAATACGGCTTGTTTCATAATTGTCACCTCGTCTTATTCTACAACAAATAAAAAACAGATGGAAGAACCATCTGTCTATAGGACTGAAGTTACGACGAATCCTTTGCTTTCCAGCAGTTTCTTGATCTTCTCTTTATCCGTTTCATAGACCCTTATGATGAATTCGTTGGTATTGTTCGGATAGACCGCGACATGCGAAATCGAAATTCCGTTGTCGGTGAACACGCTGCTGAGCTTGGTGATGATCCCCACTTCGTTTTCCGGCGCTTGGACTGTGATGCGCGTCCCATGTTGATGATAACCGAAGAGTTCGACGAACGCCTTCATGATGTCGTTGGTGGTGATGATGCCCAAAAGGACATTGTCTTCGCCGACGACCGGCAGACATCCGATATCTTTCTTCTCCATCGTATCCGCGGCTTCTTCGATGATGGCGTCAGGTGAGATCGTGATGACCTTGCGGATCATGATATCTTTGACTTTGGTTTTGGATAGCAGATAATTCATTTCATGGATACTTAAGGTCGACATGTTGGAGGGTGAATTCTCCTGGACCACGCCTTGGGTCACGAGTCCGACCAACCGTCCTTTTTCCGTGACCGGAATCCGGTGGATCTTATGCTCATGCATGAGATCGAGGACTTCGGAAATGGTTTGATCCGGGTGGATGCAAATCGGGTTGACCGTCATTTTATTCTTTACGTTCATGGTTTATCCTCCCAAGTAGACTTTCTGTACTTCAGGGCTGCTTAACAAGGCTTGACCTGTTCCTCCTAATACGATGGTGCCGGTCTCAAGGACATACGCCTGATCGGCGATCTTGAGCGCCTGCATGGCGTTTTGTTCGACCAAGAGGATGGTCGTGCCAGTCGCGTTGATCTCTTTGATGATATTGAAGATTTCTTTGACCAATAAAGGGGCCAATCCCATCGAAGGTTCATCCAGCAGCAATAATTTCGGACGAGCCATCAAAGCCCGTGAAATCGCCAGCATCTGCTGTTCGCCGCCGGACAAGGTGGCCGCGTCCTGGTTGCGGCGTTTGTATAGGATATCGAAACGCTTATAGATCATTTCAAGGTCTTTTTTGATGCCGTCTTTGTCTTTACGCAGGTAGGCACCCATCAAAAGATTCTCATAGACCGTCAATCCGGAGAACGTGCGGCGTCCTTCGGGAACTTGCACCAAACCTAATGCGGGAAGCTTTTGGGCCGGGATGCTGACGATGTCTTTGTCTTCATAGGTGATGGTTCCGCTGGTCGGTTTCAGCAATCCGCTGATGGTTTTCAGCAAAGTGGTCTTGCCGGCTCCGTTGGAGCCGATCAACGAGACGATCTGCCCTTCCTTTACTTCTATTTTAACATCTTTCAAGGCGTGTATCACACCGTAATGCACATTGAGATTTTCGATTTTCAGCATGTCTTAGTCCTCCTCGCCCAAGTAGGCTTCGATGACTTTCGGGTTGTTTTTGACTTCCATCGCCGTCCCGGACGCGATCAGTTTCCCGTAGTCGAGCACGAAAATACGTTCGCAGATCGACATGACCAAGGACATGTCATGTTCGATCAAGACGATCGTCAGATCCATCTCTTTGCGGATCTTCGCGATGAATTCGGTGAGGTTATGCGTTTCCTGCGGATTCATGCCGGCCGCCGGTTCATCCAGGAAGAGGAGTTTGGCACCGGTCGCCATGGCGCGTGCGATTTCAAGCTGACGTTGCTTGCCATACGGCAGATTCTTCGCTTTGACGTCGGCGAGTTCGCCCAGATGGACTTTATCCAGGAATTCCCGCGCTTTGATATCGATCGTCGTTTCGGATTTATAGAAGTTGACCGAACGGAACAAGGCTCCGAGGATATTGTATTTCACTTCGTTGTTCATGGCGATCTTGACGTTGTCCAGCACCGAGAGTTCTTTGAAGAGTCGGATGTTCTGGAACGTACGGGCGACCCCCATGTGGGTGATCTTGTAGGGCGGAAGTTTGGTGAGATCGACGCTCTTCCCGTTATGGGTCAGCGTGATCTTGCCTTCGGTCGGCGTATAGAGTCCGGTAAGGACGTTGAAAAGCGTCGTCTTGCCAGCCCCGTTGGGTCCGATCAGACCGACCAGTTCGCCCTCTTCGACCGAAATGGAAACATTGGATACAGCGGACAATCCGCCAAAGTTCTTCGTCAGATGTTCAATGGAAAGCAGGCTCATCGCTTTTTCCCCTTTCCACCCGCAAGGACAGCTTTACGCAGTCCTTTCAAGGTGATCAAATCAACGAAGTCGCGGCCCATCTTCTTATAGTTCTCAAGCGAGAACAAATTCTTGAGCGAAGCTTCGTTGGCGCCCAACAAGCCTTGCGGGCGGAAAATCATGATGCCGACCAAGGCTAAGGAGTAGATGATCATACGCAGTTCGGCCAAAGGTTGGAGCACATTGTTGATGACGCCCAAGACCACGGCGGCCAGAACGCTGCCGGTCAATGAACCCATTCCGCCGAAGACGACGATGACCAGGATGTTGATGGAGTTGGTGATCCCGAAGGTTTCAGGTTTGATGACGTAATAGGTCGTGGCATACAAGGAGCCTGCGACCGAGGCCAGCAGCGCGCCGAACATGAACGCCATGACCTTATACTTGGTCGTGTTGATTCCCATCGCCTCGGCGGCGATTTCGTCTTCCTTGATGCCGATGCAGGCCCGGCCGATCGCGCTGTTCTTGAAGTTGGCGGATAACATGATCGCCAGAAAAACAAAGAAGAACATCAACGGCCAGGAAATCAAGAACGGGATATTACTGATGCCGGAGGCACCGTTGGTGACTTTCATATTGAGGATGACGATACGGATGATCTCCCCGACCCCTAAGGTTGCGATGGCGAGATAATCACCTTTCAGACGCAAGGTAGGGATGGCGACGACCATCGAGACGAACAAACTGATACCGGCTCCCAGCAGCATCCCCAGGAAAAGTCCCTGAAGATTGGGCATCGTCCGCAGCATGACGGCGGCGCTGTACGCACCGATCGACATGAAACCGGCATGTCCCAATGAGAATTGTCCGGTGACGCCGATGATGACGTTTAAGCTGACACCCAGGATCGCGAACAGGCAGATCCAGTAAAGGGTGACGCGATAAAACGGGGTGACGACACCGACCGTGATCAGCAATTGCATGACGAGGAAGAAAACGATGCCGATCGCAAGCCAAGTCAGATTCTTTTTATTCAGAAAGGTGTTTTTCATGGTTATACTTTCTCCTTCCTGTTTTTACCCAGCAAGCCGCTGGGCTTGATGATCAAAACAAGGATGAGGATGACATAGACGACCGCATCCTTATATAAGGTGCTGCCGTAGCCGCTGACCATGGTTTCGATCAGGCCGATCGCGAAACCGCCGATCATGGCGCCGGGTATGATTCCGATGCCCCCGAAAACCGCTGCGACGAACGCCTTCAAACCAGGTGCGAAGCCCATCAGCGGATTGATCGTATTATAGTAGATACCGACTAAAATCCCTGCCGCGGCGGCCAGGGAACTCCCGATCGCGAACGTAAGGGAAATGGTACGATCGACATTGACACCCATCAGCTTCGCTGCATCTTGGTCTACCGCGACCGAGCGCATCGCGCGTCCGACTTTTGTCTTCTTGACGATCACCTGCAACAAGACCATCAGTAAAATGGCGGTTATGAAAATCGCGATTTGCTGGGTATTGAAGCGTAAGCCATAGAACATAAAGGTCCTGTTCTCAAGGACGGGAGGAAAGGTATAGATTTTGGCGCCCATGATCCGGCTTACCGCGTTCTGCAGGAAGAAAGATACACCGATCGCAGTGATCAAGGCGGCCACGCGCGTCGATTTACGCAGCGGACGGTAAGCGATACGTTCGATCAACACACCCAACAGCGCGGTCAAAGCCATCGTGACCGGAAGCGCCGCGATGAACGGAAGCCTGAACGTCGTGACCGATATCATCCCGATATAGGCTCCGATCATATACATGTCCCCGTGCGCGAAGTTGATCAATTTGATAATGCCGTAAACCATGGTGTAACCAAGGGCGATCAATGCGTAGATACTGCCGATGGATAGGCCATTTATCATCTGTTGTAAGAACTCTAGCATGCGTGCCTCCTTCGAACACAAACAGGTGAAAGTCGCCTTTCACCTGTTTTGCGTCACAGTGCTAACTACGTATTAGGGATTGACTACGACTGCGGAAGCTTGTTCGCCGTTGACTAATTTGACGACGATCGCTGATTTGATCGGATTATGCATCGCATCGAAGCTGATCTTTCCGGTGATTCCGGCGAAATCTTTCAACGCGGCTAATGCCGTATTGACTTTCACAGGATCCGTGGAGTTTGCGTTTTCGATGGCTTTCTTCAACATATAGACAGTGTCATACGCCAAGGCGCTTAGTGCGCTCGGGGCTTCGCCGGTGAATGTTTTATATGCGGCGATGAAATCTTTGACTTTTTGATCGGTGCTTAAGGCTGAGAAGTGGGTGGAGAAGTAAACATCGTTCACTTTATCCGCGCCGCCTGCCAATTTAACGAGATCAGGAGATTCGAATCCGTCCGGTCCGACGATCGGGACCATGATGCCGGCGGTACGGGCTTGACCGATGATCAAACCTGCGCGAACGGCGTAGTCGGCGATGAACAGAACATCGAAGGATCCGGCATTTTGAAGTTTCGTCAAGATGGCGTTGAAGTCGGTGTCGGTATCTGTGTAGTATTCGGTCGATACGACGGTTCCGCCGTTTTTAACGAATTGGGTGGCGAAGATCGAGGCCAGGTCTTTCGCATAGTCGGAAGAACTGGATCCGATGACGGCCGCTTTCGTTGCTTTCAAAGTCGTCGATGCGAAGTTCGCGATGACAAGACCTTGGAACGGGTCGATGAAGCAAGCTCTGTAGACATACGGATATACGGTGGTACCGTCATTGGTGACCTTCGCATTGGATCCGGACGGGGTAATCATCGGAACTTTATACTGGTCGGCAACAGGTCCTGCCGCCATGGTCGTTCCGGAAATCGCCGCGCCGATGATGGCTACGACTTTATCGACGGTCGCTAATTTGGTGACGTTGCTGGTGGATTCGGCAGTGTCGGTCTTGGTGTCATAATAGATCGGTTGGACTTGTTTGCCTAAGATTCCTCCAGCGGCGTTGATTTCCTTGACGGCCATCTCGATCGCTTTCTTTTCAGGAGTCCCATAAACGGCGGCTTCTCCGGTCAATTCGACGTTAACCCCTAATTTGATGGTACCTTTGTCTTTGGTCGTACATGCGGACAAACCCGCGAAAACCAGCAAGACGGATGCCAATATAACAATAATTTTCTTCATAGAATACCCTCCTCTCGGTAATATGTCTCGATTATATATGAA
>JBAVGP010000198.1:0-4532 GCA_049684955.1 Erysipelotrichaceae bacterium | reverse complement strand
GCGCTTGAGAAAGTCGGCGTGATCTTTACCGATCGTCAAAACGTCGATAAGGTTGAAAAGATGAAAGTCTGCACCTGTCTGAATCCGCTGCACACAGCGTTGGCGATTTTCGGTTGTCTATTAGGATATGGTAAAATCAGCGATGAAATGAAAGATGCTGATTTACGCAAGATGGTCGAAATCATCGGATATACTGAAGGATTGCCGGTCGTCGTCGATCCGCTTATCTTGTCTCCGAAAGCATTCATCGATGAAGTCATCCAAGTGCGAATTCCGAATCCTTTCATGCCCGACACTCCCCAAAGGATCGCAACCGATACCTCGCAGAAACTTGCGATACGCTTCGGAGAAACCATCAAATCTTACGTCGCACGCGATGATTTGGATGTATCCACATTGCGGCTCATCCCATTTGTGTTAGCCGGCTGGTGTCGTTATCTGCTCGGCATTGATGATGATGGAAACCCGTTCACCGTTAGTTCTGACCCGATGCTTGATACATTGCGTCATCAACTCGAAGGTCTCGTCCTTGGTCAACCCGGACCGTTTGATACGGTTCTGTCCCCTATCCTTTCAAACAAAAAAATCTTCGGCGTCGACCTGATCGAAATCGGTCTCGATCAAGCCATCCTCGATGATTTCACTGCCATGATGGCTGGTCCAGGTGCCGTTCGCACCACCCTTCAAAGACACCTTTCCATGTAACTATATTGCTTTACTTTCTCCCTGCTGAAAAGGACACAACGCACGCTGTGTCCTTTTCTATGAATCATTAACCGTTTTGTTCAGCTACTTCAGCAAGACTTCTTCATTAATGTTGCCTTTGAAATCCGCGATCCTAAAAGAGAGATCGATCTGTCCATTCTGTAAAACAGGAGGCACCAGCCCTGTATTATAAAGAGAAAACCATTGATAACCTAAAACAAAATTCAAGTTTTTATACGCGTCATCGATTGAAGGAATCCCTTCTTCATCCGGGACATACTCGGCCTTCAGGAACTCGGCCAATGCTTTCTTAATCGGAGTTTCATAGTCATAACCGGGTTTGAAGAGGTCTTTCAGCGTCAAGATGCTTCCGTCAGCTCTTACCATATACGATTTTTCAATATTATCCGGAACATCGTGGACTGTCCATGATCTAAATTTTCTTGATATCCGCATATATTGCCCGACTGGCTGCGCTGTCAAATCATAACTGATGCCCTTTAAGCTCTTCATCGATATCGTTTCGAGCGTTTTCTTGTCTTCAATGACCCAACTCTTTGTCAGAGCCAGCCAACTGCCTTTAATCTGTCTGTTGATGGTGACAGTTGAGGTTACCGGAATCCCGTTGAGTGAATAATTCGTTGTCTCTACGTCGCTGACATACAGATAATTGTTTTCTTTCGTAACCTTTGAATTAGTAAAGAGAGAATCTTTACTCAGAAAGCGTTGTCCGAATGCCAAACCGTCTTGTAGGGATGCAAACGGTATTTCAATAATCGTCGATGAAAATCCGTTGTCGAATTCATAATAGGTCGGATCGAAAATGAGATTGAGTCCATTGTAGCTGTACAGGAAAAACCCGATATCACTTCGTATTCCAGAAAATCCTCCGCGATAAATATAGGAAGTAAAATACAAATCGTCAGATTCATCCGTTTTACCGCTCGCATCTAGAAGAACAGCAGTATTCAGTGCTTTTTCAAATTTAAATCCGTTGATGAATAGATCACTGAGATGGATTTCGTTGCCGGTGTTCAAGTCGATGGTCATGGCATCGTAAAGTGTGAAGTCATCATACATATTATCCGGCAATTTTTCGCTGATAATCACTGAAGTATAAAATCTCAGGCTCAAGAGATTATTGCAATTAAAATATTCATCTGGGTAGATATTGATGGATTTTACGGTACTCGTATCCTTGGGATATTTTGCGTAGAAACCCGGGGAAACAGGCAGATTCTTGAACTCGGCATACTTCGTCAGTTCTTGTATTTTCGCAGCTATGCTTTGGTTGATTTTCGCTTCGATATCGTTGTCTTTTAGGCCGTCGATCTGCAGCGAATTCGTATAGATTTTCGTAGTGCCTTTAGCACTTTCGGTCGGTTGATCAGGGCGGATGAACGTGAGATTGTTCTGGGTCCAGGTGTCGAGACTATCCGGCGATGTGACATTCCCCGTAGGTGCATCGAAAACGCCTTTCTCAGGTTTCGTGAACACGATGGGTTTCGGTGTTTGGGCACAGGCAGACAGAGCTAGAACCAGTACTGCGCAAAAAACAATGATCTTCTTCATTTGACTTTTACGTAGCCGGCATCTTCCATCAGTTGCTGGCCCTCTTTGGAAAGGATATAAGCGATGATCTTGCGTACCGGACTACTCGCTGCCTCATCCTTACGAATGACGGCGTAATAGGCTGTATGAACCGGATAGGAACCATCTTGGATCGTTTGCGGAGTCGGCAGGACACCGTTGACTTTCATCAGCTTGATATTCGAATTGACCCACATATCGGTCACATAGTAATAGTAGGAATAGCCGATCGCATCGGATGCATTGTCGAATTGGGCGACCCGTTCGACCAGTTCACCCATCTCGGCCGGGACCATCTCGATCGGAGCCTTGGATGGTGTCAATCCTTTCATGACCAAATCCAGAAACCCGGTCTGGGATCCCGAATTGATCGGACGCTGGAGCGCTTTGATCGGCATATCCCCGCCGCCGACCTGCTTCCAGTTGGTGTATTCTCCGGTATAGATTTTCTGTATCTGTTCGACGGTCAGGGAATCGACCGGATTGTCCTTATTAGTCAGAAAAACAAAAGCTTCGGAAACGATCGGGATGATTTCAAGTTCAACTTTAGCCGATGCGGCCAATGCCAACTCTTCTTTGGAAGGACTGGTCACATAGATCAGATCGACGGTCTTGTTGATGAGATTGACATAGGCTTGGTGGGTTTTCGTATGCAGGACATACGGTTTGACTTCTTCGAGCGTTTGATTCGTCAGAACCGCTCTGACTGCTTCGGATAAAGGAATGGTCACGGTCGAACCGTCGACTCGCGGATAAAGTCCAGGATAAAACGATACGCGCTTCCCTGATGTGTTCATGCATCCCCCCAACAGGAATATCATGAAAAGGAGTATTAGTTTTTTCATTTTCCACCTCGCTTTCTCAACTATATCATTTTTAAATACGGGAAGAAAGAGAATCTTAAAACGTGCTGTATGAGACAAAAAATCCCTGCGATTGAGGCAGGGATGGATGCATGGATTTAGAGGATTTCTCCGTTGGACTCAATCACTTTTTTATACCAATCGAATGAATCTTTCTTATAGCGTTTCCCAGAGCCTTGAAGCTTGTTATCAAGGTCGACATAGATGAATCCATACCGCTTCAGCATCTCGCTGGAAGAGCAGGAAACGATATCGATGGGACCCCAAGGATAGTATCCGACAACTTCCACACCGTCTCTTATGGCTTCTTTGATCGCCAGGACGTGTTGACGCAGATAGTCGATGCGGTAGTCGTCATGGATCTTTTTATCTTCCGTTAAAGTGTCGAATTGTCCGAATCCGTTTTCCGCGATGATGATCGGAAGATTATAGCGATCATAATACTGGTTGAGCGTCGTTCTGAGTCCTAAGGGATCGATCGCCCATCCCCAGGGATTGGTCTTCAGATTTGGGTTCTTCTTCGTCGGATTCCCGGATAGATACCCTTGCGCATCCGTGATCGACGTGTAATAGAAGGAGATCGACAGGAAATCCGCCGTATGTTTGAAGTCCTCGAGATCACTTTGCTCAATTTTGATGTTGAAGTGATGATCACTGAAATATCGATAAGCAAACCCCGGAATCTTCCCTCTCAATAGGACATCGGAGAAGAAATATTCCATCTGGTTATGCTTCATCGTGTAGAACACATCTTCCGGAAGACACGATGCCGAATAGGAAATCCAATCGCACAACATCATGCCGATCTTGAAATCACAATCGATTTCATGGGCGATCTTGGTCGCTCTTGCACAGGCGACCATTTCGTTGATGACGCCTTGGTATTTGGCTTCCTCAAGGTTATCGACTTTGTCGGCTAAGATGCCTAGATGATTGTACGATTCGTGCGAGATCAGATTGATCTGATTGACCAGGATCCAATACTTCACTTTTCCTTTGTATCGTTTGAAAAGGACTTCGCAGTAATTGACGAAGAAGCCGATCAATTTGCGGTTCGCCCAACCGTTGTAGGCAAGGCTCAGGTTCAAGGGCATTTCATAATGGGATATCGTGATCAGCGGTTCCATTCCAAGCTTGATGATTTCATCGATCAGCTCGTCATAGAACTTCAATCCTTCTTCATTGGGCTCTTGTTCATCTCCGTTGGGGAAGATGCGCGCCCAGTTGATCGATGTACGGAACGAGTTCATCCCGGTTTCTTTCAGTAAAGCCAAATCTTCTTTATAGGTATGATAGAAGTCGATGGCTTCCCGTTTCGGATAAATGCCATGGATATTCTGCATATGGCGCTGAACATCGGCGGTCGTCATTTCA
>JBAVGP010000197.1:0-2052 GCA_049684955.1 Erysipelotrichaceae bacterium | reverse complement strand
TGAATAAAGCGAAAAATGAAGGCCGTCGCATCATCAGCGTAGGCACCACATCCACAAGAACTCTGGAAACCCAGATGAAGAAATTCGGGGAATTCCGCGCGGAGAGCTCGGCCACCGAAATATTCATCTACCCCGGTTTCAAATTCGAAGCCGTCGATGTGCAGATCACGAATTTCCATCTGCCGAAATCGACCCTGATGATGCTGGTGAGCGCGTTCGCATCCAAAGAACTCATCTTTAAAGCGTATGACGAAGCGATCAAAGAGGAGTACCGATTCTTCTCTTTCGGAGACAGCATGTTGATCCTATGAAGAAATTCATCGCGTTCGAATGGGAAAAGGAAGAACTGAAACGGATCAAGGAAAGCGGCAAACGTCCGACGATTTTACTGCACTCCTGCTGCGCCATCTGTAATTCCTATCCGCTTGAATATCTCAGCGAGTATTTCGAAATCACGCTCCTCTACAACAATCATAATCTCTATCCTTCCGTCGAATATGACATCCGTCTGGATGAACTGCGGAAGTATGTGGATAAGTTCAATGCGCGCCACAATCAGCATGTCGTCATCGTTCCTTACGAAATCGATATGGAAAGCTATCATACGACCTACCTGGCGAAACGCAGCGAAGACAAAGAAGGCTACGGACGCTGCAGGATGTGCTATGCGCTGCGTATGAACGAAGCGATGCGCTATGCGTCCGACCACGGTTTCGACTATGTCAGCACCGTCATGACGATCTCACGGCAGAAGAACAGCGAGTACATCAACGATATCGCACGGAGATTGATGCCGGCCTATCCGAACGTGAAATATTTCTATTCCAACTTCAAGAAAGCCCGCGGTATCGACCGCAGCGTCGAGATCTCCAAAGAAGAAAACATGTACATCCAGAAATACTGCGGATGTCTGTATTCCTATCTCGATGCGAAGGAGCAGGGGAAAGACGTGGATCATCGCGACTATCCCTTTGACAAAACCTGATCCGGCAACTATAATTATCTCAAAGCTGTGAGCGGAAGAGTAGTTTTATCGGGACATACAGAAAGCACCGGGGCGATGGAACGGGGCCGACGATAAAATGAAAGTCATCCGGGAGCCGGTTTTCCGAAGTCAGTAAGAAAACCCGTCCGCCGACGTTACCGGATCGAGCACAGCAATGTGAAATTTAGGTGGTACCACGCAGAAGCGTCCTTGTCAGGGCGCTTTTTTTTCGAGGGAGGGTTAGGGTATGCTAAAACTGAATGTACCGATTATTGAAACCAAGCGTTTGATTTTACGTCCGATCCAAATCGAAGATGCGAATGATCTGTTCGCGTATGCCTCGGACGAAGAAGTCGTCAGATTATTGAGCTGGCCGAAACATGAAAACGTGCAGCGCAGCGAAACCTCGATCCGCGAGCACTTCCTGACCCGGCCTGAACGAGGGATCCCGGAAGCCTACGCGATCATCCATAAGGCAGATGACAAAATGATCGGGACACTCGATGTGCATACCGTCCGCTTCGGCGATGTCGGCGAGATCGGTTATGTGCTCAACCGAAACTATCATAACCAAGGCTTGATGAGCGAGGCATTGGTCGCCGCATTGCCGGTCTGGTTCCATATCTGCGGGTTCCGCAGGTTGGAGATCATGCATAACGAGATCAATATCGGCAGCCGGCGCGTGATTGAAAAAGCCGGCTTCATAAAAGAAGGTACCTATCGCAAACTAAGATCTGAAAAAGACGGATTCTATTACGATTTCCCGTTTTATGCCATGTTGAAAGAAGACCTGGAAAGAGAGTGACACCATGAAAAAGACACTGGATACGAAATACAACCACCATGAAGTTGAGACAGGCGTTTACGATGCGTGGGTAAAAGCCGGTTATTTCACCGCGGGACAAAACAAAAGCAAACCTCCGTTCACGATCGTCATCCCGCCGCCCAACGTAACGGGAAGACTGCACTTAGGGCATGCATGGGATACGACGCTGCAGGATATCATTTCACGTTTCAAACGTCTGCAGGGATTTGATATGCTTTGGCTGTCGGGGATGGATCATGCG
>JBAVGP010000196.1:0-8098 GCA_049684955.1 Erysipelotrichaceae bacterium | reverse complement strand
GAATAGACGGTTCCCTCGTTGATATTGTGTTTCTCGTTATAGAGATGGCGGAAATCCTTGGCGATGTCGGGAAAATTTGACATGCGGTCTTTATCCACCAGCAAGCACAGCATATTGACCAACATCGGATCGATCTTGGTCAGACTTTGCTTCAAGAGATCTTTTTTCTCGGTCTTGCTGATTTGGGTGCGTGCGAAAAACTGGAGGATCTCCGGCGTCGCCTGCCATGCCGTTCTGAGTGATTCGATTTGATCGTGCCATTCGTCTTCGCGGCCCTGAGTTACGGCCAATTCGAAAACCGCGGTGGCGTAGATCGCGGAAGTCTTGTCCATTAACTGCGTACATCCTTGAGGAATCGTTCGACCTGGTCACGATCGAAAGTTTCATCAGCCTTGTCTTCGATCAGTTTCCTTGCCGCAAGCAGCGCGACATCGACGATTTCGGTTTGGATGCTGTCTTCCATCTGTTGACGTTGATACGTGATTTCACGTAATGCGGATTGAAGTTTCAGGTCGGCAGCCGTTTTCCCATCTTTCGACAGTTTTTCACGGACCCGCTGTCCTTCTTCCTTCCCGCGTTCGACCAAAGCATGTGCTTCACGGATCGCTTCGGTCAATTGGACCTGCGCTTCCGCATGAAGTTTTTCCGCGTTGAGTTTCGATGCTTCGGCTTCCCGCAGCTGACTGTCGGCCAATACAGCGCGCTTTTCAAGGTACGCGATGATCGGCTTCCATAACAAACGGTGAAATCCGTAGAAAAGCACTCCTGTCGCAGCAAGCTGGACGATCATCGTCAAAGCATCGGGGAATAGTTTCCCCGCGATGTCGAGTTCAAGCATAATATCCAGTCTCCGATCTTATTTGAAAACGAAAATCAGTAAGAACGCGATAAGCATTCCATAGATCGCGCATGTTTCGGCGATCGCGTCACCTAGAATCAACATCGATCTGATTTTGTTTTCCGCTTCCGGATTGCGTCCGACCGCTTCGACTGCTTTGGCTGCCGCATAGCCCTGACCGATACCCGTCAACACTCCGTTGAATACCGCGATACCTGCTCCGATCGCTACTAAACCTCTTCCTACGTCGCCCATTTTTAGTCCTCCTTTTGACTAGTCCTTCGATGGCAGTTCATTACCGATAAAAATAGTCGTCAATGTGATGAAAATGAAAGTCTGAATCAAACCGGCGAACAAATCGAAATACGCATGCAGAAATGGCGCCAGTACGATACCAATGAAATTGAATCCCCCGATCATCGGAATCCAAGCCGTAAGCCAACCAGTAAACGTATAAAACAAGGTCATGATGATCGTCCCGGCGGTGATGTTCCCGAACAAACGGAGTGACATCGAAATCAAAGGGGCGATCGTTCCGAAGAAGTTCATGATGATGAAGGGTGGGAACGGTTCAAGGAAACGGTGGAAAAACTGTTTTAATCCGACCGCTTTGTAGATGGTGGTCTGGATCATGATGAAACTGATCAATGCCAAGGTCAATGTGACGCTGTAGTTGGCGGTCGGCGATGCCATCCCGAAGAGACCCGAGATATTGCTGAAAAACATGAATAAGGCGATCGTCCCGATATACGGCGCGAATCGTTTCGCGGCGGTCGGTCCCATGTTGTCGGAAGTGAGTTTGGAAATCGCCTGCACATAGATCGCGCAAAGCAGTACGACGCCTTTCGGTTTCTGGAACGGATCGGCTGCTTTGATCTTCCTGTTCGCATAGAAGAAGAATATAAATAAAAGCGTGACCAGGATGAAAATTGAGAATATTTCGACTTGAACGTTGATTTTCATCGTATCACCCTTTCTTTGGTAAGAAGATCTCTGTGACAAACATCATGAATTTCAGAAACAGCGTACCTGCGACGGCGGCGTAAAGATTGATCCACGTCGGGAAAATGATCGCCAAAGCCATCGGTATACATAAAAAGAAGATCCCTGATGTAAAGAACAAATAGCCGCCAAACCCTCGTTTTTCCTGGAAATGAAGCATATTCCCGATGTATACCGATGAACGGTAAAGTTGGATGACGGCGAAGAATACGCCGCATGCGAAGCCGATTCCATAGGGTAAGCCGATGAGTGCCAATACGACAGAAATAGCGCTACCAGCGATGATAGTGTTACGAATGTGCCTCTTCATGAAATCATCCATTGCGAACCCCGCTTCAATATGAATCTATAATAACATGAAAAACCCGCTCTGTCATGAGCGGGTGGGAATTGTCGGAATTACTTTGTTCCGAAGATACGGTCGCCGGCATCGCCCAATCCGGGGACGATGTAGCCTTTGGAATTCAGTTTTTCATCCAATGCGGCGAGATAGACGTCGACATCGGGATGATCTTTTTCAATTCTGCGTACACCTTCGGGCGCGCCGACCAGACAAACCAGTTTGATCGTTGTGGCGCCGCGTTTCTTCAAGAGGGTGATCGCCGCGGAGGCCGATCCACCGGTGGCAAGCATGGGATCCAGCACCATGACGACCGATTCAGGCATATTCGAAGGGAACTTCGCGAAGTATTCATGCGGTTCCAAGGTTTCTTCATCACGGTATAATCCGATGTGACCGACTTTTGCCGTCGGGATCAGATCACGGATTCCGTTGACCATGCCGAGTCCAGCGCGCAGGATCGGGACCAGGACGATATCCTTGGCTAATTCCTGCGTTCTGCACGGCGCAACCGGGGTGACGATGTCGATATCGACCAAAGGCAGGTCGCGGGTGATTTCAAACGCCATCAAACCGGCGATTTCATCGAGGTTCTGGCGGAAATCTTTCGTTCCGGTGCTGTCTTTGCGCATCTGCGCCAATTTGTGGATAATCAGGGGGTGGTGTAGTACGGTGATCATGGTTCTTCCTCCTTGGTTAGTCTGCTAACGGAAAGCGTTTCGTCATGGCACGGACTTCCGTGAGGATTTCCGCATGCAACTGCGCGTCTTCGGGATGCTTGAGGGTCTTGGCGATGAAGGTCGCGATTTCCCTGAACTCTTTTTCTTTCAAACCGCGCGTCGTCATGGCGGGAGATCCTAAACGGATGCCGCTGGTCGTGAACGGTTTTTCACTATCGAAGGGAATCGAATTCTTATTGCAGGTGATCCCGACGGTATCCAAGAGTTTTTCGCAGAATTTGCCGGTCAGACCGACGGATTGTTTCACGTCGACCAGGCACATATGGTTTTCGCTGCCCCCGCCGACCAGTACGAATCCTTCGTTGATCAGCTGGTCGCATAAGGCTTGCATGTTCTTCAGGATCTGGGCGCTGTAGTCTTTGAAGGATGGCTGCAGGTCTTCATAGAAGCACGCCGCTTTACCGGCGATCACATGCATGAGCGGACCGCCCTGCATCCCGGGGAAGACCCGTTTATCCAAGATTTCCGCATATTGTTTCTTACACAAGACCATGCCTCCGCGCGGTCCGCGTAAGGTCTTGTGGGTGGTGGTGGTCACGAAATCAGCATACGGGATCGGCGAAGGATGATGTCCGGTCGCGACCAATCCGGCGATATGTGCCATGTCGACCATCAGATACGCTCCGACTTCATCCGCGATCTCACGGAACTTCTTGAAATCCAAGATGAAGGGATAGGCGCTCGCACCGGCGACGATCAGTTTGGGTTTCAGTTCGATCGCTTGTCTGCGTACCGCTTCGTAATCGATGCGATGTGTGATCGGATCGACGCCGTAACCGTGGAATTCATAGAGCATACCCGAGAAATTCAACGGATGGCCGTGCGTCAGATGACCGCCGGCTGCCAGATCCATTCCGAGCACTTTGTCTTTATAGTTGAGGATCGAGAGATAGACACCCATGTTGGCTTGACTTCCGCTATGCGGTTGGACATTGGCATGTTCGGCTCCGAAGAGTTCGCAAGCGCGGTTGCGTGCCAGTTCTTCCACTTCGTCGACGAATTCGCAGCCGCCATAATAGCGTTTATGCGGATATCCTTCGGCATATTTGTTGGTGAGGATGCTGCCGACCGCTTCAAGGACGTCTTTGGAGACATAGTTCTCGGATGCGATCAGTTCGATATTTTCCTGTTGGCGTTTGGCCTCGCGGGCGATCGCTTCTTGTAATTTAACATCCTGCATGCTCGTCACCTTCCTTTGCTTCAATCGCAGTGATCTTATTGATGCGTCGGGCATGACGATCTTCACCCGGGAAGCTTGTATTCAGCCACGTCAGCGCAAGCGCGACGGCTTCTTCCGGAGTGACCAGACGACCGCCGGTCGCCATCACGTTCGAATTGTTATGTTCGCGGGCGATCGACGCGGTGGTCGTATCATAGACCAATGCGCAGCGTATCCCTTTGACTTTGTTTGCGACGATCGAGGCGCCGATGCCGGTTCCGCACAACACGATCCCGAAATCGTTTAACCCTTCCGCGACGGATTTCGCCGCCGGATAAACCGTATCGGGATAATCCACGCTTTCACTCGAATAGCATCCGAAATCTTCGACTTCGAATCCGTGTTTCAGTAATTCCTCGCGGATCGCTTCTTTGTGGTTATACGCTCCGTGGTCACATGCCAATGCGATTTTCATATCATATCCTCGCTTTCATTCAGTGATGCCAATATTTCATCCAATGTCAGTTTCCCTTGGCGGATGATTTTGATGTCTTCTTTGCGTGTATCGATAATGGTGGATGCCAGCTGCGCGCCGCTTTTCCCAAGGATCACCGCATCGATGCGTCCATCCAATTGGCGCAGGACTTCATCGCTGTCGGTTGCGGTTGCCTCTCCGCTCAGATTGGCGCTGGGTACCAGTAAAGCACAATTCAATTTGGTGATCAATTCCAGGATCCATGGATCATCGGGCATGCGGATGCCGATCGTATCGAAACCGTTGGTGAGTATGTCCGGTACTTCGGGCTTCTTCGCGAAAATAATCGTCAAAGCGCCCGGCATCCAACGTCGGATCAGACGATGGTCCCGTTCGTCCAACGAAGCGACAGCTTCGATTTGAGCGAGTGAGTTAACCATCATCGGAAACGGCTTCGATTCCGGGCGCTGTTTTGCCTCTTTCATGCGTTGGATGGCGGAGGGGCTGTCACATCGTACCGCGAGACCGTAGACCGTGTCGGTAGGAAAAGCAACCACGCCGCCGCGGTTGAGTATTTCAGCCACTTTCTCCAGTTGGTGCTTATCCAGGCGTAAGGTTTCCATAGGTCCTCCGAATTCTGCATTTATTTTACCATAATAAGCCTAAGTCACAAGGAAAAACGGGAGAATTTCACGGTATGTTCGTCATTCGATTTTCTGATCGAAGGTTTCAAGGATTTTTCTCAACTCGTACCTCTTTCCGAAATGGCTGTTGTCACCTTCTTGGTGGGATTCAGCTGAATTCCATCGATAACGGGAATGTTTCAGGAGATAAGCGATCATATATTTCTGTTCCGTCTGTTTCAGATTGAAGTGCGTGAACAGCGTCGATTCACTGCTCGTGGTCGTGAAGCCTCCCGCATGGATAGCGATGGCTTCATAATCAGGCTCCCCCATCAGTAACGATACCGCCAGAAGTTTGACTTCGTCGCGCACCGCTTTTCCATTGATTTCCTTTTTGTTTGGCATAGTTCCCTCTTCTGTGTGGTTTTCTCATCCTATTACCACCTGGGGTTGTTGTCAAGGATGATTACACCGATTATAAGTGATTTGGCAACCTTACAATGCAGGGTAGTATAATTTTGAAAAAGAAAGAGGTTATCCGATGTTCTCCTTGCGACTGAAAGCTTTACGGGAATCAAATGAAATCAGTCAGCAAGTCTTGGCTGATTTTCTGCACTATTCCCAACAGTCGATCGCAAAGTGGGAGAGCGGGGAAAGCCTGCCTCCGGTCGAAGTATTGACCCGTATCGCGGGTTATTTCAAAGTCAGCATCGATTATCTGTTGGGTCAGGATCTATCCATCAAAGAAACAAGCGGTGAATATGCCAACGCCAAGGATCTGGTCATACGCTTGATCCATCATCCGGCCATCGCACGGCATGCCCTTTACTCGATCGAAAGTCTCAGCGAAAAAGACATATCCCTCTTTGCGGACGATGTCTTACAGATGATTCAGATCGTAGCCAAGCGGTTCGATACCGATAATTAACGCTTTTGTATACTCAGCAATTTCGAAATGATATAGTATTATCAAATTGAAAGGAAGGGTGTCCATTGAAAAAGCTGCTCTATTTATCCTTGTTGATCCTATGCTTGGGATTACTGCTCGGATGCGGAGATAATCGTAAGTATACTGACACAACGAGCACAATCATAAATAAAGAAGTCCAAAAATCAAATCAATACTATTTCTATGTTACATATAAAATTGATGGCATGGAGGGTATGTTTGACGCCACAATCAAAGTTAAGAACGTAACAGAATACAATAAATACGTAATCGGCGATGAATACATCTTCAAAAGACCTGTTTCAAAATAAAAAGTAAGCATTTGATGAACAACGCCTACCTTTACTTTACATATAGCCGCAAGGCTATTTTCTATAGATCATCAACATGCGGTCTTTACCGCTGATATCCTTACGAACGACGATTTCATCGTCCGGCAGGGATTCGCGGGCAAGGTTGAGAAGGAACGCGGCTTGGTTCCAGCCGATTTCAAATCCCAGCATACCGCCTTTGTTTACGATGCCTGCAGCATCTTCGAACACACGTTTATAGAACAACAATCCGTCTTCGCCGCCGAATAATGCGACATGCGGTTCGAAACCCTTGACGCTTTCTTCAAGCAGTTCATCCTGCGGGATATACGGAGGGTTGCAAACAAGGATATCGACTTTGATCTTTCTTTCTTTGAGCGGTTCCAACAAATCACCGGCGAAGAATTGGATATCGGCACCTAATTTCGCGGCGTTTTCTTTGGCTAGATCAAGCGCTTCGACACTGATGTCGACCGCATAGACATCCAGACGGGGCTCTTCAAGTTTCAGGGAGATCGCAAGGCAGCCGCTGCCGGTACCAATGTCCGCCAACACCAGATCATCCCGATCGGCGAAACGTTCGTCGATGTCGGCCAGCATATTGGCGACCAGTTCTTCGGTTTCGGGACGCGGGATCAGCACCCGTGCATCCACGTTGAAGTCCCGTCCGTAGAAGTATTGCGTGCCCAATACATACGCGAAAGGTTCCTGCGTATTCAGACGGGCAATATTTGTATTGAACAGAGTCGTGAACTTTTCGTCTGCCTCGTTGTTCATTTCAAGATAAAGGTTGCGGTTTTCTTGCAGAAGCAATTCGTTGGCCATCAATTTGGCATAGGATTCGGGAATGTCGTGTTTGACGAGTTCCTTTTCAGCGGTCCGTAACAGTTCGCGGATTTTCATTCTTCGCCTGCCAGTTTACGCTTCTGGTCTTCCGCCAGCAAGGCATCGATGAGATCGCCGAGTTTGCCTTCCATGATACGGTCCAATTGGTTGACGGTATAGCCGATCCGATGATCGGTGACCCGGTTCTGGGGATAATTGTACGTGCGGATTTTTTCGGAACGGTCGCCGGTGCCGATTTTGGAGCGGCGGAAAATCCCGCGTTCTTCATCCAGTCTCCGGTTCATCTCTTCATAGACGCGTGCCCGGATGATGCGCAGCGCGGTGGCGCGGTTGTCATGTTGGGAACGACCGTCCTGACAGTTGACGCTGATGCCGGTCGGGACGTGGGTGATGCGAACGGCGGAGTCGGTCTTATTGACATGCTGGCCGCCGGCGCCGGAGGAACGGTGGGTTTCAAAGGTCAGATCGGCCGGGTTGATTTCGATATCGCTCTCTTCGACGTCCGGCATCACAAGCACGGTCGCCGTCGAGGTATGGATACGTCCCATCGCTTCGGTCTTCGGTACGCGTTGGACGCGGTGGGCGCCGGATTCGAATTTGAAGAATTTGTGGGCTTCTTCGCCCTTCACCAAGAACGAGATCATCGTGAAGCCACCCATTTCAGCTTCCGAAGATTCCATGATTTCAGTCCTGAATCCCATGATTTCACAATACCGGATATACATTCTGTATAAGTCGCCGGCGAAGATGTTGCCTTCATCGCCGCCCGCGGCGCCGCGGATTTCGATGATGGCGTTATGATCGTCGTCGGGATC
>JBAVGP010000195.1:0-2970 GCA_049684955.1 Erysipelotrichaceae bacterium | reverse complement strand
CTCAGATTTGAACTCATTCATCGAAGCGAATTTTCGAAGATAAAGGAGTTCTGATTTGAGATGCCCAAAGAAATTCTCCATCACTGCGTTGTCCAAACAGTTTCCTTTCCGCGACATACTCTGTCGGATTCCGTTCTGCTCAAGCATATATTGGTACTGTTTCATCTGATATTGCCACCCTTGGTCCGAGTGAAGGATTAGGTTGATCGGACCGCTCAAACGATCAATGGCGGAATCAAGCATATCCATCACCGGTTTCAGTGTTGGCCGCTCGGAGAGCGTGTAGCTGATGATTTCCCCATTGTATAGATCTAAGATGGGCGAAAGGTAAAGCTTTGAACCAAAGAGCGAGAACTCCGTCACATCGGTCACCCATTTCTGATTCGGCTGGCTCGCTTTGAAGTCGCGATCCAGCAGGTTGGGAGCGGCTTTACCTACTTCACCTCGGTAGGAACGGTACTGTTTCATCCGCACCTCGCATTTAAGACCGATTTGTTTCATCAGTTTAGATACTGTTTTATGGTTGATGGGAAACCCCTGGTTTTTCAATTCAAGGGTGATTCTTCGATAACCATACCGGCCTTTGTTTTCATCGAAGATTTTCTCGATTTTCTTTTTCACTTCTTTGTACTTATCCTGACGTTTCATTTGCTTCAATACGTAATAAAAGGTGCTGCGTGGAATCTTTGCGAAGTCAAGAAGCCCTCTGAGGTTGAATTCCTGCCTTAGTTCGTGGATGACTTCGACTTTTTCGCGTTCTCCTGGCGGAGTCGCTTCTGAACTAAGGCTCTCAATTTTTTTAGATAGGCATTCTCCATGCGGAGTTGCTCGATCTCCGCCAAGAGTTCTTCACGCGTCGAATTCTCATCTGTTTTCAACTTTTCGGGTTTTTGTTTCATACGCCAGTGTTCTCCACGCCGTTCCTCATCAAGACTCAGCGGACCATCCAGTCGCAAGCGTTTTTCCCAATGCGCGATTCTGGTTGGACTCGGAATTCCGAAGTGGGCTGCTCCTGCTTCATAAGAAAGACGGTTCTGTTGAATATATTCTAAAACACTTCGCTTAAAATCACCAGAATACGTACCGTGTTTCATCAGTAATCCTTCAATACCGTGTTCTTCATAGCGCATATACCATCTTCTGATTTGAGAATATGCCATACCGTAGTACGATGAACACATTCGATATCCCCACCCATCCTTCTCAATGTGAGCCATAATTTCAAGTTTTAAATCCAGGTTATACTTTGTCACGAAAAAACTGCACCCCTTTCTGTTAGTTTGTCTAACATTTGGGGTGCAGTTCAATTCGCGGCTCCTATTCATATTCATCGTATTTGAGATTCTTGCCACGTACTTTCTCGGCTGGATACTTGATCGCGTTCTTCACCATCTTGCGGCGCAGTTCATCGCTTAAGTCAAACGCATAGAGATCCGCGAAACGCAGCAGATGGAAAAACACATCGGCCAGTTCGTCGCCGATCGCTTCGCGTTTATCATCGATCAGACTGAGGCTTTCCTCCAGATTCCGATAGCGGAAAATCTCCAGCAGTTCGACCGCTTCGCCGACCATCCCGATCGCCAGGTCCTTGGGAGTATGGAATTGCGCCCAGTCCCGCTCGTCGCAGAAGTCGCGTATTTCGTGGGTAAGTTCTTCAAGTTTCGTCATTTCGATCACCGTTTCCATTCTACGGGATGTATCCGCGAATGTCCATTTCCGCTTGTCATATTCCTATGATATTCAAATAGTATACGGTAAAATAAAGAAAAGGGGAAATGTTTATGGAAAAGATCCTGTTGGTCTATTACAGTAAGAGCGGGAATACCAAAAAGATGGCCCATGCGATCCTGGAAGGTCTTCGCATGAAGAAATCAGCGGATATCGACTGTATCCCGGTCGGCATGATCCATCCCAAACATGTCCAGGAATATTCGAAAGTCGTGATGGGCTGTCCGGCTTCAGGAACGGAGCAGTTGGAACAGGAAGACTTCGAACCTTTTTACGACGCATGCAAATCATACATAAGCGGAAAACCCGTGGCCTTGTTCGGTTCATACGGACTGGGCGTCGGTCATTGGATGAAACGATGGGAAGAGCGGGCAAGAAAGGATGGGGCGATCGTATTCGAAGAGGGCTTCATCTGCATGAATACTCCTGAAACGGAGATGCTCGATGAACTGGTCCGCTTCGGTAAACGCTTCGCGGACTTCAAACTATGAAAATAACCTATATCCACCACAGCGGCGTGATGGTCGAACTGAAAGAGGCCGTCCTGTTGTTTGATTATTGGAAAGGGGATTTCACTTTTCCAACCGGCAAACGTCGAACTGTCTTCATCTCGCATGCCCATCATGACCACTATAATCCGGCGGTGCTTGAAATGGATGCGATGGTGATCGCGGATGCATCCATCCCCAACCGTGGGAAGGACATGTATTCGGTCCATCCGGGCGACGTGTTGAAACTCGATGATCTGACGGTCCATGTTTACGGTTCAACTGACGAAGGCGTCAGTTTCATGGTCGAAGCCGACGGGAAACGGATCTTCCATGCGGGGGATCTGAATTACTGGCACTGGCGGGATGAATCGACCTATGATGAAATCAAGGAAGCGCAAAGCAAGTTCGATGCGGAAATCGCGAAAATCCCGCTTCTGCGTTTGGATCTTGCGATGTTCCCGGTCGATGCCCGTATGGGAAGCGGTTTTTATGAAGGTGCTGATCTGTTCATCGCGAAGTTTCGGCCCGAATACTTCCTGCCGATCCACTTCACCTCCCACATCGGTCGTGTCGACGAATTCGCACGTAGTTCTCAAAACAGCACGAAAGTATTGCGCGCCGACCTCGGCATTTCCATTTTCGAAATTTAAAACGACTGTCGTCAGACAGTCGTTTCGTTGTAGAAGATAAACCCCCTGTTCTACAGGGGAGTAAAAAAGAGCTTAAGCGGTGAGTAAAATAAAAATCCCCC
>JBAVGP010000194.1:0-2216 GCA_049684955.1 Erysipelotrichaceae bacterium | reverse complement strand
TGCGATCAACATGGATTAGGACGTGATGTTGAACCAAACACCATCGACACGGGTTTCCAAGAGGAACAGATCCCAGTAGGCGCGGTTTTGGTAGAGGTAACTGTCGGCAGCGCGGGAATCGGAACCCGGAGCCCACAGATGAATGTAGGAGTGTTTCTTCGTGTAGAGAACCGAAGTCGGATGAACGCAGATCATGTTGATCTGTTTCGCTGCGACACCCGGAACGAATCCGTCAGAGAAGTCATAGACAGTCTTCATGCGGCCGGCCGGGATTTCTTTAATCTTCAGGTTGTCTAATCCGGTGATCAGGCGGGAAACGACGCCATCGGTGGCGGTCAGTTGACGGGTCAATGCATTCTTGAGGAACTTGTTGACGGTCGGAGTGACATAGAGGATACGGCCATCAACCGGAACTTCGGCGTTGGTCATCGTCTCCTGGATGGAGTCAATCGTCTCGAGGATATTCAAAGCAGATAAGACGGTGACATCCGCGGTCTTGTTACCGATCGCGACATTGATGAAATCGGCGTACAACTTCGAGAAGGCATAGACGTCCTGTTCAGGGATCGCCTGCTCGGTTTCGAACGTGTTGGTCAGATTGGCTGCCGACAAGACTTGGTTGGTTTCATCGACATCCATCGCGTCGACTTTGAGTTCGATATCGCGGTCATGCGCCAAGGTCTTGGTGATGAATTGGTTTTCGACGGTTTGACGGTTGAAGTCGTTGGTGCGGGAGTGATCCTTGTACCCTTTGACTTTGACGTAGGGAATCTTGACGATGTTGGCGCCGATGAAATTGACGTTTTCCGTCAATAAGTCCACCGACAGCAATTCGCGTGTATACTTTTGGCGCAACTGCGTTTCAAACGCAGTTACATAGTTGACTGTATTCGGCATGGTTAGCCCTCCTTGTTATTTCTTCGTATTCCCAAATGCTTTGGCAAGCAGTTCATCGTCCCCGATTGATGTTTGCTTACCATCCGCGCCTACTTTGAACTTCGGTGCGGGATCGCCAGCTGCTTTCTTCAATTCGGGGAAGTTCTTCAGCATGTCCTCGACCGCTTTCTTGGTCTTGTCATCGCTGACGGCTCCTTCGACCAGTACTTCCGCGGTGTCGATCAATCGGACTGCGTAGGGGATTTTCTCCGGGGAGACTCCCGCCATCGCAAGAGCTGCTTTGATCTCCGCCCGTGCCGTTGCCTGGATAAACGGTGCCGTATCCACTGCAGGAGCCGCATTCGGGTCTGCAGGAGGAGGTACATCGTCACCGGTAACGGTCTTCAACTGCTTTTCATACTTAGCCTTCATCTTTGCCTTCTCTTTGGAGATCGCCTCATCGAGGTCTTTCTGAGAGAATGACTTGGCTGCAGACTCCGGATCTACTACAACGGGATCCGTGACCGTTTTGGGATCCGTCTGGGCAGGATCAGCAAAAAGCTGAATGTCCAACGGGAAGCGGATAGGTTTCAGATTCTTCATTGTTACCTCCGTTTTGAATGAGTCCGTCGACTCCCATGCAGTTTTATGCCGTGACACGTTTGGGCAATAAAAAACACGATTTCTCGTGTTTAGTTAATCAATTTTGACGGTACCGTGTGAGCTTATCACGGATCTCTTTTGAACCTCTTGTGAGAGGCGCATGGCGGCTCAATCTCCACTCTACCGTCACACATAATCTACATCGATTCAAATTGAATGTCAAGTACCATAGTCTTTGAGTGCTCTTGCTTTGCTTTTTCTAAAATAAGTGAGAATGGAATTACGATAGGTTGGATTGCCTGATAACTCTTCCGGAGTGATGAGCCTTACTGGTACGATCATAGAATGTTTGCCATCGTGTTTAACGAATGTAATTTCATTCTTATCGAGGCGTCCCTTGAAAACGATGTCCGGATTATCGATGACTGCTTTCACATCTGCCATCGTCTTGTCCAGCATCTCGGGATGTCGTATTGCGATGTGTTTATGAATCCTCTCGGTATTGAGCACAACCTCCGTTGTCGGTCGATCGATTCCATCGAAGATGTTCTTATCTAAATCAGTAATGTGATAAGCGGTATTCTTGACCTTTGGAATGTCTTTGAGTTGAGTTCCCATATACGTTGACGTTTCTGATCTTGGTATTAGGATTTTCGGTGCTCCAACATTCCCGATCGAGGCATTTTCTCTCCAGCTATTTCTACGTAACTGCGGAAACTCAGCTAAATGGTCTCGTT
>JBAVGP010000193.1:0-5206 GCA_049684955.1 Erysipelotrichaceae bacterium | reverse complement strand
CCATCATGGAGACAGTCAAGAAAGCCGCGCCCAATGCGTGTCTGCCGATGATTTTGGGAATCGGAATCGGCGGGACGATGGAAGTCGCCGCACAAATGGCCAAGCATGCCTGTTTACGGACCGTCGGCGAGCTGAATGAAAATCCGAAATATGCTGCCCTTGAAAAAGAGTTGCTTGAGGAAATAAACAACACCGGGTATGGTCCGCAAGGATTAGGCGGGGATACGACCTGTCTGAATGTGGCCATCGAAACCTATCCGACACATATCGCCGGTTTACCATTGGCCATCAATGTCGGCTGTCATGTCTCACGGCATGTCAAAGGAGTCTTCTGATGCGCAGATTCAACCTTCCATTGAGCGAGAGCGAACGCCGGAGCCTGGTCGCCGGCGAGAATATCCTGTTAAGCGGAGAACTCATCACCGCCCGCGACGCGGCGCATCAGCGCCTGTTTTCCGCATTGAATCATGGTGAAACCATACCGATCGATTTGAACTCCGTTACGATCTATTACGCCGGACCCTCACCGACGATGCCGGGTGAAGTCATCGGTTCGATCGGACCCACGACCGCCGGACGCATGGACAGTTATATGCCGACCTTCATCAATGCGGGACTGCGTGTCACCATCGGTAAAGGGGCAAGGAATCTGCCGGCGAAACAAGCGATGAAGGATGCCGGCGCTGTATATCTCGGTGCGATCGGCGGAGCCGGGGCGCTTTATGCGACCTGCGTCAAATCGGTCACGGTCATCGCGTATCCCGAACTGCAGAGCGAAGCAATCCGTTCATTGATTGTCGAAGACTTTCCGGTCACCGTCATCATCGACGCGAACGGGATCGACCGTTATGCCAAGTTCGCAGAATCGGGGGAATGAAATGCCGGTCCAAGTTTGTGAACGTTGCGTCGGGATTTCCTGCGTGACGCGCGTACCGATTTTCAAAAGCCTGGATAATCCGCAACGGATCGAATTGTTAGGTTTGGTCGAGCGGAAACAGCTGAAGAAAGGCGAGATCCTGTTGAATGAAGGGACCACCCTTTCGTTTTTAGGCATCGTCAATCGTGGAAGGCTCAAAGCCACAACCGTCGGGGTCAACGGGAAGCAGCAGATCCTGTATTTCTTTTCACTAGGTGATTTCTTTGGGGAACACACCTTGTTTTCGCCGATGCCGATCCGTTACACCTTGGAAGCGTTGGAGGATACCGGTATCTGTATGATTCAGAGCGAACGTTTCCAACCTTTCCTCAAAGCGCACCCTACGCTGGCGTTGGATATGATCCGCGAAATGGCGGTACGCTTGGATTCGCTTGAAAACAATGTCGTTTCGATTTCTTCCGTTTCCGCGGAAGAACGCATCTTCGATCTTTTAAAAGAATTCGGAAGAGATTACGGCACGATCACGGATGAAGGCGTCCTGGTGAAGATTCCGATGACGCGTGAAGAGATCGGCAATCGTCTGGGTCTGACCCGTGAAACAGTCAGCCGGAATATCACGCAATTGGTCGAAGAAGGCAAGATCGAGATTTTGAAAGGGAAGCGGATCCTGATTAAATCGTAGTCGAAATGTGATGCATATCACATTTTATTTTGGGAGGGAAGACTATACTGTGGATGCATGAAGGAGGAAACCACATGAGTGAACTAATCGACAACCAATACAAGCGTCAGGTGAAATTGAAGGAATTGATCCAACGGCTGCATCACGGCGACGATCCCGAAGCCGTCAAAGCGGAATTCAAGGAACATTTTCAATATGTGACCGGAGCTGAAATCGCCGCGATGGAAGCGAATCTGGTGGATGAAGGAACGCCGGTGGAAGAAATCCAATATCTGTGCGATATCCACGCCTCGATTTTCCAAGGATCGGTGCAGGAAATGCACGACGATGTGCTGACCGTCAATCCGCTGAAGGAATTCGAGGATTTCAATAACGAACTGCGCATCTATATCGAAGATGAAATCGATCACATCCGCACCGCGAAACCCAACGACTTGGCGAAAGTAAAGCTGCATATCGGCGAACGCTTGAACCGTCTGAGCGAAGTTGAAGCGCATTATTCCAAGAAAGAGAATATCCTGTTTCCGTTCTTGGAGAAGAACGGGATCACGACCCCGCCCAAAGTCATGTGGGGCGTCGACAACAATATCCGGGCCGCGCTGCGCAAATGCCGGCTGCTGATCGAAGCGGAGGATTCCACCATCGATTCCATCAAAGGGCAATTCATCGCGACCGTCGATACGATCCTCGAGATGACCGACAAGGAAGAGAAGATCTTGTTTCCGATGTTGCGCGACGTGATGCGTGAGGAAGACTGGAAGAAGGTCGCCAAGACATTGAAGGAAGAAACGGATTTCGATTACGGTGAACCAGAAACGGAAGACGCCGGACAGGGGATCATCCCGATGAGTCTGGGGAAATTGTCCTTCAGCGAAGCGGATGCGTTACTGAATACCTTGCCGATGGATATCACTTTCGTCGATGCCAACAATCTGGTCGCCTATGTGTCCCAAGGGAAAGACCGTATCTTTGATCGTCCCAAAACGGTCATCGGACGCGAAGTCAAGAATTGCCATCCCCCGCAGTCCGTCCATGTGGTCGAATCGATCATCGAAGATCTGCGTGCGGGCAAGAAAGACCATGAAGACTTCTGGATTCATATGGGACCCAAATATGTTTTGATCCGCTATTATGCCGTCCGTAAAAAAGGTGAGTTCCTGGGCGTCATGGAAGTGACGATGGACATCACGAGCATACAGGCGATCACAGGCGAAAAACGCCTGGTAGGAGAATAACATGCAAAAACGGATATTCCAGCTGAATCCTTTATCCTGTCCGACCTGCGCGAAGAAAATCGAGACTGTTTTACTGAAGGTCGACGGGGTTGAAAGCGCGGAAGTCTCGTTCACCGCAAGCAAGGTGAACGTCGTCTTCAAGGACGAGACGGATGTGACGATTTTAATCGATCGCATCCATCGTCTGGGTTACAGGGTATTGGAGTCAAAGAAAGCGTAACGCTTTCTTTTTTAAAGGAGGACTATGCGCAAACAAGATCTGCCGATGGAGATCGCCGGTATCCTGCTGGTGATCCATTGGGTGAATACAGGACTGAAACTTGGGCTCGACACAACTTTGCTTTTAGCGATCGCCGCTATCATCGCGTTGTTTCCGATCGTACGGAGAGCAATCGGGGCGCTGCGTTTCGGCATGTCGTCGATCGATCTGCTGGTCAGCATCGCGGTGATCGGGGCGCTGTTTCTGAGGGAATACTCGGAAGCCGCGATCGTCAGCTTTTTGTTTCTGTTCGGCGCGTTTCTGGAATCCCGCACGATACGCAAGACCCGCTCCGCGATCGAAGCGTTACTGAAACTTGCGCCTTCCACCGCGATGTTGGTGAAAGACGGGAAAACGATGGAAGTCGCGATCGAAACCTTGGTGAAGGGCGATATCGTCGCAGCCAAGACCGGACAACGCATCCCGGTCGACGGTCTGATCCGCCATGGATCCGCAGCGATCGACCAGTCGCAGATCACCGGCGAACCGATGCCGGCCGAGAAGACGATCGGAGATTTCGTATATGCATCCACGATCCTATCCAACGGATATATCGAAGTCGAAACCCAGGAAGTCGGGGAGACGACCTTGTTCGGGAACATCGTGAAGCGATTGGAGGAAGCGCAGGATAAGAAAGCGCAGACCCAGCGTATGATTGAAAAGTTCGCGGCTTGGTACACACCTTCGGTCGTCGTGCTCGCGATCCTCACCTTCATCCTCTCCCGCAACCTGTCCCTGGCCTTGACCTTATTGGTGATCGCATGTCCGGGCGCGATGGTCATTTCGATTCCGGTCGCGATCGTCGCAGGGATCGGCACCCTCGCAAAGCACGGGATCCTGGCGAAGGGCGGCGAATCGATCGAGAAACTCGCGAAAATCGATTTCATCGCGTTTGACAAGACCGGTACATTGACACAAGGGAAACCTACGGTCACACGCATCGTGTGCATCGACGGGAATGAAACGGAGATTCTGGCAAGCGCCGTAATCGCCGAACAGGACAGCGATCATGCATTAGGCAAAGCAATCCTTCGTAGAGCGCAGGAAATGCATATCGATCCGGATGGAAAAGCAGAGAAAGTCGACGTGCTTCCCGGTAAAGGAATCAGGGTGACCGGAACTTTCGGCGATATCGTCGTCGGGAATCTGCGCTTGGCCAAGGAATCATCCGTCGATTTTCCGCCGAATCAACTCCAGAACTATGATGAAATGACGCTGGAGAATCCGACATCTGTCTTTGTATCACGCAACGGATCGTTGCTTGGCTATCTCATCATCAGCGATATTTTGCGGGCGGATGCGGAAGAGGCATTGCGTGAACTCCGTCGTTTGAAAGTGAAGGAAATCCATGTGATCACCGGCGACAGTCTCGCCAGCGCAAACAAGACGATGGGCGCTTTACCTGTCGATGCGATCCATGCGGATATCCTTCCGTTGGAGAAAGCGGAAATCGTACGTACGCTGCGTAGAAGAGGGAAAGTGGCGATGGTCGGCGATGGCATCAACGATACATTGGCACTCAGTGAAAGCGATGCGGGGATCGCCCTGTCTTCCCAAGCCAGCGAAGTCGCGATGAAAACCGCCGATCTGGTCATCTTGGGAGAAAACGTATCCAACGTCGCGACAGCGCTTAGGATCTCACGTTTCAGTGCGAAGATCCTAAAACAGAATATCTTGCTCTCGATTTCGACGGTTTTCCTTTTGATCTTCGGCGTCCTGATCGGCCGCATCCACATGGACAGCGGGATGCTGGTCCATGAAGTCAGCGTCCTGGCGGTCATCCTCAATGCACTACGCATTCTTCGCAAGAAGTGATGTGCTATAATCAGTTTGTAAAGGGGGCGATGATATGCGCTATCCATTAAGAGAATTCACGAATAAAACAAGGGGCATCGTCCTGAAAAAGGCCGTCGACCTCGTCAACCGCAATATGGTCGAACCCATCAGTAAAGAAGTGAACCACTCCCACTTCCACGTCCACAATTTCGAACAGAAATTCTACCATGTGGAAATCGTGTTCGATGGGGATGAAGTCGTGTTCACCCACTGCGATTGTTCCTACAGGGGGATCGGATTATGTAAACACATCGACGGTTCCTTACTGATGGAACTCGCGATCACGGGATTCAAACCGGAAATGCTGACCCCGGAAG
>JBAVGP010000192.1:0-2179 GCA_049684955.1 Erysipelotrichaceae bacterium | reverse complement strand
GCAACAATACGGCTGAAATCCGTATCAGCGCCCAACCGATCGATGCCCTCCGTTATACCATCGACGCTCTGTTCCTCTTCAACAATCATTCGCTGGATCGTTTGCGTCCGCGTCTTACGAAAGATTCGGTTCTCTACGGAGAAGCGAATTTCATCACGGAAGAAGACAAGCAGCGTCTATCCTTTGTCGAGGTTCCATTGACGGAACTAGCCAAGCAAGCCGGCAACAAGCTCTTCATCAACACCGTGTTGTTCGGCTATATCGCAGGGATGCTCGACATCGACAAGAAGAACTGCGTCGAACTGATCACCTCCCGCTTCACCAAACTCGGGGAAGAGATGATCGCCGGTAATCTCAAGGCCTTCAATCTAGGTTATGACATCAGTAATTCGGATCCCAAGAAAATCGTCCGCGAAAAGCCGAAAGGTTTCGTCGAACGCAAAGTCTTCACCGGTAATCATGCTTTGATGATCGGAGCCTTGGCCGGCGGAGTCAACTATCTCGCTGCCTATCCGATGTCGCCGGGTACTTCACTCATGAGCATGCTTTCCGAAAAGAGCCATGCCTTCGGTGTGTTGGTCGAACAGGCGGAAGATGAGATCGCCGCGATCAATATGGTCCAAGGCGCCTGGTATGCCGGAGCACGTGCGATGACCACGACCTCGGGGGGCGGATTCGCCCTGATGAGCGAAGGCATCAGTTTGGCGGGTATGACGGAGACACCGGCGGTCATCCATGTCGCCCAACGTCCCGGACCGGCGACCGGACTTCCCACCCGGACCGAACAGGCGGATCTAAACCTGGTCGTCTATGCTGGACACGGGGAATTCCCGCGTGTCGTCTATGCTCCAGCGACGATCGAAGACGGCGTCGAACTGGCTGCCCGCGCTTTCTGGATGGCGGATAAATATCAGATTCCGGTCTTCCTGCTGTCCGACCAATATTGGCTCGAATCGATGGTCGCGGCCGCTCCGAAGGTTCCGCAGAACTATCTTGAACATTTCATCCAAGAAACGAAACTTGGATATCAACGTTATGCGTTCGATCCTTCCGGTATTTCCCCGCGCGGCATCCCGGGTTTCGGAAAAGGCTTCGTCAAAGTCGACAGCGATGAGCACGATGAAAACGGCGCCATCACCGAATCATTCGACATGCGCGTGAAGATGCATGAAAAACGCTTAGGTAAATTCGGGTTGATGCTGAAGGACGAAGTCGAACCGCGTACCTATGGTAAAGAAGACGCGAAACATCTGCTGATCGGATGGGGATCCACCTATGGGGTTTTGCGCGAATATGTCGATACCCATGAAGACACCCAACTGATGCAATTACGACAGGTATATCCCCTGCCCGCTTCACTGGAAGCCAAGATCAATAAAGCCGCTTCGGTGATCGTCGTCGAAAATAACGCGACCGGTCAATTGGCGAATCTGATGCAGATGAAGTTCGGCAGGAAATTCGACAAACGAATTCTCAAATACACCGGCGAACCTTTCTTCATCGAAGAAATCGAACGCCGTATCAAGGAGGTCAGCATATGACGAAATTCGAATTCGGCCACGACATCGACATGGCGTGGTGCCCGGGGTGCGGTAATTTCCCGCTCCGCAATATTATCGTCAAAGCATTGACGGAACTGGATTTGGATCCGACGCAGGTCGTCTTCTCGTCAGGTATCGGTCAAGCCGCCAAGATGCCGCAGTATATCGACGCCAACTACTTCAACGGACTCCATGGTCGTGCCATGTCGGTCGCGACGGCCATCTCTTCGGTCAATCCGAGTCTGATCGTCATCGCGGAAGGCGGCGACGGCGATATGTACGGCGAGGGCGGCAACCATTTCATCCATAACATCCGCCGCAATCCGAACCTGACCCACATCGTGCATGACAATATGATCTACGGGTTGACCAAAGGACAGGCTTCACCGACATCACCGGTCGGTTTGAAAACCACTGTCCAACTCGACGGAGTCTATAATGAACCGCTCAATCCGATGGCCTTGGCGATCGCTATGGGAGCGACGTTCGTAGCCCGGGGATTCTCAGGGGATACCGAAAAGACCAAAGAATTGATCAAGCAGGCGATCCTGCATAAAGGATATGCCTTGATCGATATCTTCCATCCTTGCATCACATTCAACAAGGTCAATACCTTCGCTTGGTACAAAGCCCATACC
>JBAVGP010000191.1:0-3041 GCA_049684955.1 Erysipelotrichaceae bacterium | reverse complement strand
GGAACGAACCGATCACATCGAATGATCCCGCCTGCAGAGCTGTTTTTTGAGCTTGACCTGTGAAGTAACCCACGGAGTCGAAGAATCCTTCCTGAAGGGATATCTTCATCCCGTCTCCGCCGAAACTTCCGGATGATGCAAAGGATCCTGATGCGATAACTAGCCGGAAGGATTGCCCGGTGAAATCACCTGCAGCATCAAAACTTCCGTTGACTTCGACCATTTTGATGGCCGTTCCGGAGAATGCTCCAATGACGTCAAAGGATCCGTCGACATTTCCAAGCTTAATGGCTGATCCATCAAATCCACCAACTACGGAAAAGGATCCCGTTGAATAGCGGATGTCGACCGGCTCCGTGTAATCCACCGTAACAGAGACATAATCGTAGGATATGGTACACGCGACCGTCGAGTTTCCCCGGATGTTCTCCAGGAGAACCCGCAAGTTCGCCAGATCATCATAGGTCCATGCTCCTGTATTTGCGTTCGAGAGGACCGTATCGGCAGACGGCTCTGTGGTGTTGGTTGTTTTCGTACCCATCGCAACGGCAGCCTTATAAACTTGAATGGCTACCGACTGGATCGATGACGTCGTAGACATCTTCCGCTCGACGTTGGCAATGATCGAATTGATGGTGGACCCTGCCGGGATGCTATGTGCGAACCCTTCCAAGAAGATCTGAGATGTAATATTCTTTGCTGCGGCGGTGACGGTGCAGTATACACCGTCATTAGCGCGCAGATTGGTCGGATTAAGAAAGTTCGATCCGTTTGTCCCAAGCGTATGCGAACTTGGAAAAAGTGTTACGCTGGGCATACATCACCTAGGTTTCGGAAAGCGGACAGGTCGTGATCTGATACTTCCCTGCATTCGTGTAGGATTCATCACCGCCATTATGCAAAGCAACCAGACTTCCACCTGTTAAAGCGGTCATCGGGCCATATGACCTAACGGTTTGTCCCCCAGGTACATCGATCGTGATCGGCCCAGTAATATCACATGCTCCGTTAGCGACTGGTCCCCACGAGATCAATGGTCTTACGTAACCAGTTATCTCGATAGTTCCGGCGTCATCAGAAAAATAAGCCATATACAGAGAGATTGCTTTTTTGGCAGTGATTCCTGTGTTTTTTCCATACGTTGTACAACCGCCCATGTCTTCTCCATTCCGCGTCAAATGACGCTAAATGCTTGCCCTCCGCCCTCCGCTATTTAGGATTAGCTTTCCTGTACTGCTTTGATCTTAAAAACCTTTCTTGGTCAACTGGCCACTATGCTTTCCAACGTCCAACTGCGATTCCTGTCAATCCTGATGAACGCCCAGTTGAATCCATAGCGACGCTCCGCATGCTAACGGATGTCGTCGATGCGGACGTCCATAAACCCATTGCATAGTTGCTGGAAGCGACGACTATATTCGGTGTCGCATAGAACGCTACCGGGAAGGTCCATACTGTAGCGGGTGAAATATACGTCCATCCGGCTACAGCTCCCCCGTTGTGTGTTACTGCAAAGTTAGGCGAATAGCAGATCATGACGCCATCTGAAAACTTTATATAGGATCCGTTGGCATTGCTTCCTGATTCAACAATCTTCACCCCGGATTTTGTGAAGTCACCCAACGTATTGATTCCCTTGGCTGAAGAATCAATCGCATACGTGCCGTCACCGATCATTCCAATGCTCATCCAATCGTCCCCAAATGCTGACGTTATTTTGGCAATGGGAAGGATTGTCAAACCCTCGGCATAATCATCCGTGTCTTCTAGCGCGGATGCATCACTGTCGAGATCATAGAAAGCGTCGAATACGCGGATCCGGACGTCATAGGCGCTTCCGGTCAGGAACCCCGCGAGAGCTGCGGTTGTCAACTCACCAAAAACAAGCCCACCAGGAACAACTGCAGTGTTATTGCTGAATCCTCCGGTGTTTTTTACCCGGTAATCAATCTTGTATTTGATCCAGTTCTTCTCAGTGGTTCCATCCAAAGCCTTGACTGTATAGGCAGTCCCTTTGATGACGCAGCGCAGATAGGTACCCAGTGACGGATCATACGTGCCTCCCGAATTCGAACGATATACTTCAAATTTATCCACTTTCGGATAGGTGTAAGCTCGTACCGTGATTGCCGCAGTGACGACTGATGCTACCCGTCCGCGGCTATCGGTGACTGTGATCACTGCAGTGGGGGTACCGCCCATACTCAGAAAATCCGTTATGATCGGACTCGCCGCTTGAGATTTGTCCGTACCCGCGAAGACAACGCGTATGGAGCTCGTTGTAGCCCCTGTGGCGTTAGTTACCGGGACGGTGAACGTTGTCTTGGACTTTGCCGTCAGATAGAACGGTGTGCCTGCGCCATAGCCGAGGGCTGTTTTGACAAATTGTGTCAGCGAGCTTTCGGCGTGGGTGACCGTTCCAATCGTCGGTTTGAAATCAGCATGCAGTGTCAATGTCGTGGCCACAGATTTGCTGTTAGTCGTTCCATACGATGCGGTGTCGACTTCAGCATACGTTGTCGCATAGGCGACGGTCGGCAAGGCGTTCAGGATGATGTTCCGTTCCGTCGTACCGATGGCGAAGTTTCCGGAGGTGACCCCGGCTGACAGACTCACGGTCTTGATCAGAAAGGCTGTCCCAGCGGGATTCTTACAGTAAAGCCGAACAGTATGCGCGTAGGATCCGTGCGTGGTCAGTGTGAACGGCACCGTCATGTCAATTGGGAGCAGTTCGAAGTTCCCAATTGCAACCGTCGAAAGAGTAACAAAAGTCTTGGTTGTCCCGCCGGTGATGATGTCGGAATCATTCAGACCTCCGATATCGATGTAGTCTCCGGTACCATCGTTGAACTGCGTGTACAGTTCGAGTTTAAATGCTCTAGGCGATACACTGTTCATCGCAGCGATCATCGCTGCGGCATAACCGAGGGACACGACGTCAAAGTTGGCTGAAGTGTCATATCCGTATCGGTTAAAGACTTGGACATAAGATGATCCGTTGTAGACGTATCCTTTGAGACGCGCTTTGAAAGCTGCATGCG
>JBAVGP010000190.1:0-8199 GCA_049684955.1 Erysipelotrichaceae bacterium | reverse complement strand
TATTATTGGGCATCCGCGAATATATCAAACGGAGATACACGAAATACATCTTAGGCAACAGCGACGATACGCCGTTCATCGACATTCTGAAATTATTGCGCTTACGCGACCGATTCGGCGTCAGTCTGATCGAACAAGGTGTGATGTGGACTGCGACGGCTTATCTGAGATCTTTCTTGCCGATCCTGGCCATGATTCTGGTCACGATGTTGCGGCTGGCTTATCAATATAACCGGTTGATCAAGACCGACGAGACCGTTCATCCGAAGTAAAACTTTACAAGACTTGGCTCGAAACGTATAATGAAACCAATCAAGAGTGATGACGGGATGAGTAGCTGGGAAGGTATGGACAGAGAGTCGGCGCAAGGTGGAAGCCGATCAACCTAACAAGCGAACATGACCCCTGAACTGCCGTAACAGGCCGCACAACATGCGTTAACGTAAGAGTGCACCGTAAGGTGAACTAAGGTGGTACCACGCATCAGCGTCCTTAGACAGGGCGCTTTTTTATACCCAAGGAGGAAGAATCATGACCAAGCCAACGTATTACATCACGACCGCGATCGCCTACACATCGGGAAAACCGCACATCGGGAACATCTACGAAATCGTGCTGGCCGACAGTATCGCACGCTACCGCCGCCAACAGGGATTCGATGTCTATTTCATGACGGGAACGGACGAACACGGACAGAAGATCGAAGAGAAAGCGAAAGCCGCGGGAAAAACCCCGCAGGTTTTCGTCGACGAAGTAGCCGGCGTCATCAAAGGTTTGTTTGATCTGATGAACACGAGTTACGACAAGTTCATCCGTACGACCGACCCCTATCATGAACTGCAGGTCCAGAAGATTTTCAAGAAACTCTATGACCAGGGCGATATCTACAAGAGCATCTACGAAGGCTGGTACTGTACTCCGGACGAATCGTTCTATACGGATTCGCAGTTAGTCGAAGGGAAATGTCCGGATTGCGGGCGCGATGTATATCGCGCGAAAGAAGAGTCCTATTTCTTCAAGATGAGCAATTATACCGAACGATTAGTCCAATACATCGAAGACCACCCCAACTTCATCCAGCCCGAATCCCGCAAGAACGAGATGATGAACAACTTCATCAAACCGGGTCTGCAGGATCTGGCGGTTTCACGTACTTCCTTCAAATGGGGCATCCCCGTATCCTTCGACGTCAACCATGTCGTCTATGTGTGGATCGATGCGCTCTCGAACTATATCACCGGCATCGGTTACGACGTCGACGGTAATCATGGGGAGATCTTCAAGAAATACTGGCCGGCGGACGTCCATCTGATCGGTAAAGATATCTTACGTTTCCATACCATCTACTGGCCCGTCATGTTGATGGCGTTGGGGATCGAGTTGCCGAAGCAAGTCTTCGGTCATCCCTGGCTCTTGGTCGGCGATGGCAAGATGAGCAAATCCAAAGGCAACACTATCTATGCGGATGATCTCGTGGATCTCTTCGGGGTCGATCCGGTGCGATACTTGATGCTGCATGAGATGCCGTTCGCTCAGGATGGTACCTTGACTTATGAATTGATGGTCGAACGCATCAACACCGACCTCGTCAACATCCTCGGTAATCTGCTGAACCGCACTTTGGTCATGGCCAACAAGTATTTCGGCGGCGTCCTCAACAATCCCAAAGCCAACGCTTTTCCCGATGATGAATTGATCGATCTGGCGCTGGATACGGTCCGTAAAGCCGATTTCCACATGGAAACCCTGCATGTCCAGGATACCTTGGATGATGTGATGGAACTGTTGCGCCGAAGCAACAAGTATATCGACGAAACACAGCCCTGGTTCTTCGCGAAAGATCCGGCGGATTTCCCGCGTCTGCAGACCATCATCTACAATCTGTGCGAAGCGATCCGTTTCGCGGCGGTCTTGCTTGAGTCCTTCATCCCCGATGCCTCCAAGACCATCCTTGATCAATTGGGGACCGATGTACGCTCTAAGGATTCCCTCTTCACCTTCGGGAATTTATCAGAAAACACCAAAGTCACCGATACCCCGACGATCCTCTATGCCCGTCTGAATGAAGCCGATGTATTGGCGAAACTCATGCCGGCACCCAAGAAACTCGAAACAAAACCCGAAATCACGATCGACGATTTCAATAAGATCGACTTAAGGGTCGGCAAGATCCTCTCCTGTAAGCAACATCCCACCGCGGAGAAACTCCTTGTATCGCAAGTGCAGGTCGGACCGGAAGTGCGCCAGATCGTCAGCGGCATCGCGGAGAAGTTCAAACCCGAAGAGCTGATCGGTAAGAAAGTGATCATCGTCGCCAACCTCAAAGCCGCCAAACTGCGCGGTGAAATGAGCCAAGGCATGATGCTGGTCGGCGAAGAAGGGGACACGCTGGAAATCATCAGCGTTGCGTCTCTGAATGAAGGATCGATCGTACGGTAGCATGCTGAAGCTCATCACCGTCACCCAAGAGGCGATGGAAGGACTGGCCAAGAAAGATAAAAGGCTCGGTGCCTATATCGCATCCGTCGGTCCGTTGACCCGCGAAGGGATCACTGAACCCTACGAAGCCCTGCTTGACTGTATCATTTCCCAGCAAGTAAGTTCGAAAGCCGCACTTACCGTATCGAACCGTTTCTTCGAAAAGTATCCCTTAGGCGATCCTAAAAAAGTCGCAAACGCACCGATCGAAGAACTGCGTTCGCTTGGCTTTTCAGGATCCAAAGCCGCATATATCCAAGGCATTGCCAAGCTCCGGGCCGAAGGGTCCATCGATTTCGACACACTAGGAAGCAAGTCTTCCCAGGAAATCATGGACATCTTACTGCCGATCAAAGGCGTCGGACGCTGGACGGTCGAAATGATGCTGATCTTCACCTACGAGAAACAGGATGTGCTGAGTTTCGGTGATCTGGCGATCCGCCGCGGCATCGAGCATCTCTATCATAAAGAAAGGTGCACGAAGGAATTCTTCGACACCTTGTATAAGCGTTACGCACCATACCAGACCTATGCTTCCTTCTATCTCTGGCACGCATCGCACTCCCCCATCAATATTCCATAAAAAAAACGGCAGCCTTAGGGTTGCCGTTTGCTTATTCATGGTTTCGGATCTGCCACCTTATTGAACACGAAGCTGATCGAGGAGGACACACCCAGGAAATTATGGGTGAAGTACTGACCGTTGGGATCGACATTCCATAGGGCGCTTTCGACAGCGACCGTCGTGGTATTCGGATCGGTCGAATTGCGGTACTCGATGATGATATGGTTGCCGCTGGCATCGATATAGTATTCGCACGTATCATAGAGTTTGCCTTTGTAGTATTTGAAGGCGATATTCCCTTTGAAGATGTACTCGGCCTGTCCGGTCGTATCCACAAAGCGTCCCGTCAAGAGTTTGTCTTTGACGAAGAAGTTGTATCCGATGCCGGTTTCACGCGGATTGTCCTTGATGATCGCCAATACGTCGGCGACATGTTCTTTCTGCACCAGCAGATTCCGCATGCCGGTCGGGTTGGCGGGGATGCCGTTGGAGACATCGCCGGTCGAGATGTCATTGGCCGCGAAGAGGGCCGGCAGCGGAGTGTCGCTGAATCCGCTGACACTCATATACGGCATGATCTTCGCCAACTGTTGCGGGCTGAGGCGGATATAAGTGATTTCCTTTTCCGCATCCGAATAGGAGTAGACCGACGAATTGACGCCTGCGACATAATAGATGATATTCTTCGTGTCCGGTTTCGGCAGGACCAACACCGCGGTCTCATTGGTATAGCGCGGCTGCGGGATGGCATAGGCATGGGCTTGCAGCCACGTCAGGGTATTGGTGAAGCGGGAATCGATCGCGATGCGGTCATTGGTCTGAATGGACGATACCGGTGTCAGCTTCGCCGATCCTGTGACTTCCAGATAAGCGATGATCGTCGCATCCGGCAAGAACGTCCCGGTCTTCGCGATCGTTTCGACATCTTTCAGATATTGCTGGGCGAACACCTTGAAATCGAATCCGCTCAGATTGGTATTGGACGTTGTCATCAGCGCATCATGCAGTTTGAAGCCCGAGAAAGACTCATAAAGATCGATATTCGCGATCATCGGAGCGCTCAACTTGATCATCTGTTTGCTGGAACTCAAGGAAAGCAAATTACGCGTCCACTGGCCGGAAATCTCATACGTCCGGCGCAGTTTGGATCCGTCGTTCATCCGATAGGTCAACGTGGCGTTCATCGTTCCGTAATTCGTATTCTCGAACGGGAATGCCTGATAGGAAGGGGTGTATTTCGGGAATGCGGTGATGTCGATCCCTCCGAAACCGCGGGCCGGCGTCGCTTTCGTCGAGTAATCGACCCACTTATATTCTTTTAGGATGATCTTATGGAAATCGACGATCGTCTTGATATCCTTCACCTGGTCGAAAACCATCGTCTGCGACTGCAGCTTATCGAGGAACTCCTGGACTTTCGGCGTATACCCATCGAAGTTATCGTAGGAATACGACAGATAACTGGTCGGGAAGAACATCCCGGCAGAACCGGCGACATTCAATTCGACCGACTTCACGTTTTCCGCCTTGGGAATCCGGGTGACATAGCCGAAACCACCGGTGATCGTACTGGGGATGAAGACAGCCAAGGTGAGCGCCGCGACCAAGACATAACGTATCATCGCCTTCACCATATTGCGCGTTCCGCGGTTGGCAATCACATCCATCACCAGATAGACGATCCCCGCGAACATCAACGGGAAGATAAGATTCTGCAGCGTGAGCACGGATGGATTACTGTTGGAAGAATAGATGAGATTATAGAGGAGGATGAGGATCAGCACCGCATACGTCGTGCTGACGATCGGGAAGAAACGCTTATTGACGAACGGCGTGTCGGCTTTTTCGCTGGGACGCGTCGTATAGAGATGACTGGAAACGGCGCTCAGCACCAAGGCGATGAGGACCCAATACAATCCGTAAGCCAAGGGCGGGAACAGCAGATCGGCCCCGAAAATGACATTGAACAACGCCCAAAGCGGGGAAACGAAATTCAGGATGCGAACACTGTTCAGATCGCTGAATCCCAGCAACATGGAGTAACCGAAGAGCAGATACGCACCATAGACCAGTAAAGGGATACTGTGGACCGCGATACTGTAAAGGAAGGCATCCAAGGTCGTCCCGGTATTCATCATCGTGAAGATCACAACGGTATACACCGCCGAACCGATCATGATGATGGTGAAGAAGGATTCCACCAACAAGACGGCGGAGATGGTCGAATAGATGACGGTGATCAATCCGCCGAAAAGCCAAGCCAGCATAAACGGGATCACCAGGATCACATAACCGGCCCAACCGGTGGTCTGCAGCATCTGTTCGCGTTTGATCGGCAACGCGAAGTAGACATCCAGATCGCGTTTACTGTTGATGTAGGAGAACATAAGGATCGGAACGATCAACGAGAAGACCACGAACAAGACCATCGCGAAGACGCGTCCCGTCACGAACAATTCGGTCGGCGCATCATAGGAATTCAGCGAAAGCAGGGTCATCACGAAGACCGGATAGGCCAGCAACATCGCGGCGCTCATCAAACCAATGAAACGCTTGTTGCGGCCAAGCAGGAACTTGAAGTAATCCACCTGGATCCGCACACTAAACCATTTGGCCATAACCTTTTCCCTCCATTTCGTAGACGAAGATTTCTTCCATCGTAATCGGGATTTCATCCAATAAGACCGGCTGCGTCGCAGTCAGCTGTTTGATCAGTTCGTTCGATTCGCCTTTGATCACCAAGGTGGCGACATTGCCCCTTACTTCAAGATGCATCGGATGGAAACCCGCGAAGACTTCTTCTTCGGGAAGTTTCGTATAACCGATCTGGAATTTATGATACAGCGTACGCAAGGTTTCCACTTCGTCGTTCAACCCGATCGTGCAGTCGGTGATCAGTGCGATCCGATCGCAGATGTCTTCCAGCTCGCGCAGATTATGGGAAGAAATGACGACGGTGAACTTACGTTCCAACAGCTGATCCGTCAAGATGCGCTTCAACGTCAGGCGCATGACCGGATCCAATCCGTCAAACGCTTCATCCAGCAATAACACTTCCGGCATGATCGACAAGGCCAATATGATATTCGCCTGACGTTTCATCCCTTTGGAGAAAGTACCGATCTTTTCGTTTTCGTTGATCGGGAAATTATGCAAAAGTTTACGGTACATCGATTCCTTGAAACTCGGATAGAATATCTCATAGAATTTCCGCATTTCCCGCAAGGTCGACTGCGGCAGGAAGTACGGATCCTCAGGAACAAATAATATCTTTCTTTTCACCGTCGGACTGTTATACACATTCTGTCCGGCGACACTAATATCGCCTTTATCCGGTAAAAGCACACCGCTGATCAGACGCAGAAGCGTACTCTTTCCCGCACCGTTGGGACCGACCAGACCGAAGATGCTGCCTTGGGGAACATTCCAATTCACATCGACGAGGACCTTCTTGGTGTCGAAGGATTTTGATACATGGCTGAGCTGAATCATACGGTTTCCTCCTTGTCATATACCGCTTCGACTAAATGCAGGATATCTTCTTTCTTAACGCCATACGGAAAAACCTTCTCTAACAATTCTTTGATTTCCGCTAGTTTTTCTTGACGCAGGACAGATACATCCATGGAAGGCTCACTGACAAATGAACCCTTACCCGCGAGGGAATAGATGAATCCTTCCCGTTCAAGTTCGACATAGGCTTTCATGACCGTATTAGGGTTGATGCCCAAATCGATCGCCATACTGCGGATACCCGGAAGCTGTTGATGAGGCTTCAAGAGCCCGCATGCGATCTGAACCAGCACCTGTTCATGGATTTGCTGGTAGATGGGCGTACGGCTTGTCTGATTGAGTGCGATCATAGTGTACCTCCCAACTGTACTATCTACACTAATACAGTAATACGGCCATTTCCGCTTGTCAATCTATTTCAATAAAGGCTATGATACAATGATTTCAACGAGGTGGATCATGGAAAAGAAGCATGCGTTTTGGTATCAGGAGGAACAACGAAGCATCGAAGGATGGGACTTCTCCCATCTCGATGGCCGCTGGGAAAGCGATCCTTTACCTTGGGATTATACGGAGTTGGTAAAACAGTATCTTCAGGCTTCGGACACGTTACTGGATCTTGGAACCGGCGGCGGTGAACTGTTGCTTACCTTGAAACATCCTTATGAACTTACTTCGGTGACCGAAGGCTATCCGCCCAATTACGAACGTTGTCTCAAGACTCTTTGCCCCTTGGGTATCACGGTGAAACCGATCGATGATACGAATCATCTTGATTTCCCTGATCAATCATTCGATATCGTGATCGATCGCCACGAAGCCTATGATCTTTCTGAAGTGATGCGCGTACTCAAGTCCGGCGGATATTTCGTCACCCAGCAATGCGGCGGATTGAATAACGTGGACTTGTCACGCCGGTTCATCCCGGATTTCATATCGGAATACGCGGATTTCAATTATCTCACCGAAGTCGCAACTTTCCGCAAGGCGGGTTTCGAAATCATCCATCACGAAGAATATCTACCCAAATTGCGTTTCTACGATGTCGGGGCGATCGTCTTCTACGCGAAAAACATTCCCTGGGAGTTTCCGGGATTCAGCGTTGAACGCTACCTTCCGCAACTTGATGAAATGCAGAGCCTGATAGAAAAAGAGAGATACATCGAAAGCACGGAATCCCGATTTCTGATCATCGCGAGAAAACCGGTACATTAAAATCGAACATTGTAGAATAAAAACAGAAGACCTGCCATGCAAGTCTTCTGTTTTTGTTAAGTTTGAAAGATGCATCCTTGACCGATCTAACTTCCTTATTAGTACTTATACGTGTACGTCAGTTGCTTAGCAGGGTTGTAATGAATGACATAATCGACATCTTTATAAGTGATCTCAAAGCATAATTCAAAGTCAGCCCCGAAGACATAACCGGGGGTAGTGATTGTCGCAATATACCGTTTCCCTTGTTCTGGAAGCATCTGGTCGAAGGGTACGGCAACCCCTGCCGTGTTCTTCAGTGTCGTTGTGATGGTGGCGGAAGGATTTGCTGGATCAAAGATGGTTGAGGGATTCGGATGAAGCTCAATCCAATCATCACCCTGATCGATGAGATCGAAAGTGAAGCTCGTCCCGCTGAAGGCGGTAAC
>JBAVGP010000189.1:0-14498 GCA_049684955.1 Erysipelotrichaceae bacterium | reverse complement strand
ACAAAGGATGGTTTGCATTCGAAATCAGGCTCTTTGATCAACAACCCTTGATTCAGGGCTTTTTCGTACTTGTTGTCCCAATCCTTCATCAGCTGGACTTCATATTCCTTTTCCACATGTTTCTTGGGAGAAAGCAGACTATGCGCCAAGGCGCCGTCGTTGCTGAGGACCAGCAAGCCTTCGGTGTCGATATCCAATCGTCCGACCGGGAATACACCGTGGCTGACGCCCTGCGGCATCAGACTGATGACGGTGGGATAGCGCGAATCGATGGTGGCGCTGACCACATCCTGCGGTTTATTGAGGATCCAATAGACTTTGGAATTGTAGGCAAGTGATTCTTCCTCTTCACCAACGATGATTTCATCTTCATCGGGATCCACATGGATATCGTCATCGCGGACGACTTCCCCGTTGACGAGGACTTGTCCGCCGCGGATGATCTTCTTGACTTCTTTGCGTGAACCATAGCCCAAATGGGCGAGTATTTTATCCAGCCTCATCGGCGCAGCACCTTCGCTTTCAGTTTATCGAAATTCGTATTGAACAAGATCTGCGGCAAGGAGAACATCCCGGTCATCCCGATATAGGCAGCGACACCCAGAACCCCGTAGATGCCCAGATAGAACAGCGATAGGAGACGGTTGGGCTGGACGACATCCAGACCCACCAGACGCAGCAGCATGAACACGATCTGCATCGCCGCGACGCCCAGCAGGATCACCATCAGGCGTTTCATCAGGGTGCGGAAACTGAAATCCGTGTTCTCGTGGATGCGGTACAGATTGGCGGCCATGATATAGAGCGACGATACGACGCTGGACAGGATGACGCCGGGGAAGCCGAACCACATGACAAACGGATAAATCGTGACCAAAGCGATCACGAATCCGATCAACAGATTGAAGATATTCACTTTGCGCAGGCGTAATGTCATCATCAGCGAACTGAGGATCGGGTTGAACGTGCTCAGCAGCGCGACGGGCGATGCGATCGCCAGGACATAGCCGCCGAGTTCATAGTTCGGCAGGCCGTACATCGTATAGTAGATTTCAGTGCTGATCGCAAACAGGAAGAAACACAGCGGGACGCCTAGATACAAGACCGTATCCATCGCATCCTCGACGTATTTACGGGTCAGTTTGCGGTCGCCTTGTTCCAGCGCGGTGGTCAGATACGGGATGATCGCGATCGAGAAACCCATCGAAATGACGATCGGGATGCTCATCAGCTTGGCGCTGGTGAAAGACAGGATCGAATATAAAAGATTGGTCTGGACCATCGTCGCCCCGTGCGCGAGCATCGCCTGGTTGAAGAACAGCAGATTCGCGATGTTCATGTTGGAGCCCAACAGGATGATGACGACATACGGGATCGCGATCGCGAACATCTCGCGGACGATCGTCTTGGTCGCGACCGGCGGCGCTTCCTGGATACGTGCTTTTTCTTTGATGGCGGGATAATCCCGTTTATCGATGAACAGGAAATAGATGATCGCCACGACGGAACTGATCGAGGTAGCCGCGATGGCGAAATAGACCGCCCACATCGAATCCGCATGCAAGATATAGACCGCCAGGAAACCGAGTCCCAGCATGAAGACGATGCGGCTGAATTGTTCGAGGACCTGCGAGAACGCGTAGGATTTCAGATTTTTGAAGCCTTGGTGAAACCCGCGGAAACTGCTCAGCAACGGCGCGCAGAACATATCCGCCGAAATGATCATCAGGACGATACGCGTACGTTCGTATTCGATCGATCCAGCCAGCGCTTTGAGGGAGAATCCGCCGATCGGACCCGCGAATAAAAGGACGGTGGACATCGCTAAAAAGCCGAATGCCAGCAGGAATCCGGTGGATAGTCGACGGATGAGGACGACGGTCTTATAATCATCGCGGACGACATATTTCGCGATCATCGTCGCGATAGCGAACGGGATACCGGCAACCGTGATGCTGAGGATGACATCGTAGATCGAATAAGCGCGGGCATAATAGGTCAGATTGTCCCCTGCCATGGCGGAAAACGGGACGACGTAGAGGATGCCCATCACTTTCGAGATAAAGATGCCGGCGGTGCTGGTCAGCCCACCGGCGATGATCGACTGCTTACGCAGCTTGTTCTTGTCCATGTTATTCCTGCACCTGGTCGACGTATTGGACGCTCAGATCAAAGTATTCGCGTTTCTGTGTCACTTTGGCGTAATCGCGCCATAAAACCAGCACTTTCAGTCCGACAGCCGGTTTCGCGATCGTCCCGCTGAGACCGAATCCTTTCGTGAAGCCTGATTTCAGATTGGTCTGGAAAGGCACCATGTTATATTCGGAAGACTCGAAAATCCCGACGTTCGGCATGATCTGGCTGGCGATCTCAAGTGATTTCCCGCTCTCGATGACCAGAATCTCGATATCGTACATCGCGATGCGCGGATTGTCGATGATCACGTCGTAGCGGTATTCGGTATCCGAAAGCTTGTTCATGACGCCGGAAATGTCGAAATTATCGGAATTCGAAAGGAATTTTTCGTTGTTTAAAATCGCGGTATAGTACGCGTTATATCGCTGCAGGTTGGTCGCATAGAGTTTCTGCGAAGCGGATTGACAGGCGCTCGCAGAAAACAGGATCAGTAAGGCAAGGAAGATTTTTTTCATGACGTACCTCCGGGTTATTATACCACAAGAAAATACCCGTTCACAATCGCCGGAAGCGAGGCGCGATATATGTTTTGCGCAGTGCTGCGGACGGGCTGCAGGAAAACAAACGGCGTTGACCGTTTGTTATTTCTTCGCTTCTTTTTTCGCTTTGATGAGCGTCGCGAGCGCGGTCGGAACCAGGATCACGACCCCGTTCATCCCATGGATCTCCATGTTTTTCTTGTTGCGCGGTTTGAATGCACGGATTCCCTTGTACTTCATGATCTCCGTCCCGTACATGAATTCGCGGTCGTTGGTATAGAGCGCATACGAGGTGAACATCCCGATGATCTCGGAAACCAGCAGCATGATGAAGACGGCTGCCAAAGCGATTTTATTGATGACTGTCTCCTGCATGAAGACGATCATCAGCATCGCCAGCAACAATAACGCGATGTAGACCCAGACGCGGTCGGTGCGGACCTTCTCGCGTTTGAGCGGATTCCCGCTTTCACTCGCCTTTTTCAAAACTTTCGTCTGCGTAAACCATTCATAACCCCGCATCCCTAACACCAGTACCCCGATGGCACCGGCGATGATCGTATAATAGTTCATTTGCTTTCCTCGCTGTGTTCGATGACGAAATAATTCTTTTTGCCTTTACGGATGACAGTCAGTTGGTTTCCGATGGCATCCTCTTTGCGGACGACGTCTTCGATCGACGTCATCTTGACGCCGTTGACCGAAATCGAACCGTTCTGCACGAGTTCGCGCGCTTCGCGTTTGGACGAAGCGATTTTGGTGTTCGCCAGCAGATCGACCAATAAGCTGTCTTCAGTGATGGTGTGCTGCGGCGCGTCGGCGAGTGCCAGGCGGAGTTCTTCGACTTCAAGTTTACGCCATTCCCCGCTGAACAGGACTTCCGTGATACGCAAGGCCGCTGCGAGCCCTTCGGGTCCGTGGACAAGCAGGGTCAGCTCCTCGGCCAACGCGCGTTGGGCGAGCCGCAGATGCGGCTCGGCGGCGACGCTGAGAGCCATTGTTTCGATTTCTTCGACACGCATAAAACTCAATCGCTTCATGAAGTCGATGATATCCGCATCCGCCACATTGAGCCAGAACTGGTAGAAATGATAGGGATCGGTGCGTTTCGCGTCGAGCCAGATATTCTTCCCTTCCGACTTGCCGAATTTCGAGCCGTCGGTGTTGGTGATGAGCGGTGATGTGACGCCGAAGACCTTGGCGTTTTCCCCGTGTTTCTTGCGGATCAGTTCCGTCCCGCTGGTCAGGTTGCCCCATTGGTCGCTGCCGCCGATCTGCATGTCGCAGTGATAGGTGTCGTAAAGATGCAGCCAGTCGGCCGCCTGCAGGATGGTGTAGGTGAATTCGGTGAACGAGATCCCCGTATCCAGCCTTGAAGCAATGGTGTCTTTCGCGATCATGTAGTTGATATTGAAATACTTCCCGTAATCGCGCAGGAAATCGAGGATGTTGATCTGGCTGAGCCAGTCATAGTTGTTGACGGCGATGAAGGCGTTCTTCCCTTCCTTGCTGAGGAAAAGCGAAAGTTGCTTCTCGATCAGCACCGCGTTGTTGCGCACTTCTTCCAATGAAATCAGTCTGCGCTCGCTGGTCGGACGCGGATCGCCGATCATCCCGGTCGCCGCCCCGCACAATGCGATCGGCGTATGACCTTGCATCTGGTAGCGTTTCAGCAGGATGATCTGCTGCAGGTTGCCGATGTGCAGCGAGTCGGCCGTAGGGTCGAATCCGCAGTATAAGGTCATCGGCTGTTTGATCCGCTCTTTCAGTCCTTCCATATCCGTCACGTCTTTAATCAGTCCACGCCATTGTAGTTCTTCCAGAAAGTTCATGTCCGTTCTCCTTTTCAAATAAAAAGCGCCCTCGTCCAAGGGCGCATTGACTGCACGGTACCACCTTAGTTGCCTTTCGGCCTCGATTCCTTAACGCGGAATTTCGTCCCTGTTTTGGCAGGGAAGCTCCAAGGTGTATTCACGAAGGTCCTGTCGACGGTTTACACCGGCCACCGTCTCTCTATGGACAAGTTCTTCGTTACTGATCCTCTTCGACGCATTCTTATGATATCAGATTCTGTCTGTTTTTCAATTACTTTGTGGATTGACGCGGAGTGAACAGATAGCTGAGTTCGATTTCCTTGTCGTCGATCTCTTCGTTATGCAGCATCTTGGTCATCACGCGCATCGCGACGGCACCCAGATCATAGGACGGGATCGCGAAGCTGGATAGCTGCGGACGGACCATCGCATTGTATTTCGTATCGATGACGCATACGACTTCAAGGTCTGTCGGGACTTTGATGCCGTTTTCGCTCGCCGCGTTGGCGACCGCCAAAGCCTGCGAATCACGGTGCGCGATGATCAGGTCATGCGATTTCGTGCGGAAGTATTCTTTCAGATAGAGATAGGAAGAACGGTACTCGCGCGGGATCTCGATGAATTGGTCAAAGACCAGTCCTTTGCGTTCGAACGCATGTTTTGCGCCTTTGATCAATTGGTCGACGGCGAACTTGTTCTTGCGGTCCTGGATGATCGCGATGTTCTTCTTGCCTTTTTCGATATACTGAGTCACCAGTTCATAGACGGCTTTTTCAAGATCGACATAGACGGAGCAGATATTGTCCGTCGACATCTTGTTGCCGATCAGCACGATGGGGAAATTGTATTTGGTCAATGACGCCAGTTCGTCGACCATCAGCTTGTCGTTGTAGATGACGACGCCGTCGACCCGCGATTTGATGATGGTCTCGACGATTTCGCCGATATCCACGATCCCTTCGGTGGTCGTATGCAGCATGATGCTGTATTTGTAGATCTTGGCGACATCCAATAATCCGTTGATGATCTGCCCGGTATAGGTGAAACTGGCCTCCGGGATGACCAAAGCGATCGTCGTGGTCTTTTGCAGAGCCAGACCTTGCGCGATGGCGTTGGGCTTGTAACCGAGTTTTTCGATCGCGACTTCGACCCGCTGACGGGTATCTTCACGCACGATCTCCAATCCGTTGATGACTCGGCTTACAGTGGCCAAGGACACTTTCGCCTCGTTGGCGACGTCGTATATGGTGACTCTTTTCATGATCGTTTATTCTTCCTTTACTTCGGGCTCGGCTGCTTCTTCTTCTTTCGGTTCTTCAGGTGTTTCGGGACGTAGCCATTTCTTCAGACCATCGGTCGCTTTTTCCGCGAGATCGATGCTCTTGTCTTTGGCTTGTTCGACTGCCTTCTGGACATCCGGATTCGCTTTGATCTCTTCCGTTTTTTCATGCACGAATTCGGCGCTGCGTTTCGCTGCGTCGACGACGCCCTCTTTCACATTGTGGAGGGTCTTGCTGAGTTCTTCGTTCTCTTTGACTTTGTCGACCACTTTATTGGCCGCGTCGGAGACGTTTCCCTTGAATGTGTTCAGTTTTTCTTTCAGCTCTTCGTCATGCCGGATCTCATCGACCTTCTTGGCGGCCGCATCGACCGCTTCACCGGTCTTTTCCTTCAATACATCGAATTTTTCCTGCAGTTTGGCGTCTTTCACAAATTCTTTGGCTGATTTGAGGAATCCGTCGAAGCCTGAACGTTTTGCGGTTTTGACTTTATCGCCGCCGGTTTCCTCTGCGGTGTTTTCCAGATCGATTACCTTTTCTTCATCTTTGTTTGTCATAGGTGTTCCTTTCATTCAAGAGGTTCGTCGAACTCTTGCTTTTTTGTTTTGCGCTTGTCGAGTAAAGCAGTAACCCAATCCTTGATAAGGTCGAAATTCGAAGAGACCGCGACGATGAACGTTTTAACAGCGTTTTCCGTAGCGTCCTGGACCAAGTCGACACTCCCCGATATCCTGTTGATCGTGTGAAGAGGCCCTTTCAGATCATTCAACCGGTCTTCCACGGTCTGGATGGTGGAATCCACTTTGGTCACCGTCCCGGATAACTGTTTCATCATTTTCAGGAAATGATTCAAAATCAGAATAAGAAAAATCAGCACGACAACTCCCAATATTGGGAGTAGGAGTACTGATAATGCACTAAGTTGATTAAGTAGTTGGTCCATGGTTTTCACCTCGGTCTAATTATAACCGAGGATGTAAATATTTTCAAGATTATTGATAGCGCTTTACAAGGTCACTGAAGGCATAGATGTCTTTCGAGCTCATGAACAGGTAGACAGCCGGATGCATGGCGGCGAGTTTGCGCGCGTCGGCATCCCCTTCGTCGACGACGATCGAACCGGGGGTCTTTTTTTGCAGGTAAGTAATATCGATATCGATGCCCACTTCCGCGTCGTCGATGCTGGTGAACGGACACAAAGCGACGAAATCGGCTTTCAGGAGGGCTTGGGCGAACTCGTCCGCGAAGCGCAGCACACGGGAAACCCGGTGCGGCTTGAAGATCGCGATCAGTTTGCGGTCGGGATAACGCAGTCGTGCAGCGGCGATGGTGATGGCGACTTCGGTCGGATGATGGGCGTAGTCGTCGATGAAGACGCTGTCGCCGATCTCTTCGACGACGAAACGGCGTGCCGCGCCTTTGAATTCGCACAGTCCGTCCTCGATCTGTTCGAGGTCCATCCCTTCCAATAAGCCGATGGTGATGCAGGAAAGCGCGTTCCATAACAGATGGCGGCCGACTAAGGGCAGATGGATGCGGCCCAGGTTCTTACCCAGATAGACGACGTCGAACTCCATGTTGCGGGTGGTCTCGACGATATTGACGGCCTGGACATCGTTGTCTTCATTGACTCCATAAAATAATCTGTCTTGTTTGAGATGTAATGCCCTCACGAGCGGATCATCGCCGAAACAGATCACTTTCTTCTTCACATTGTCGCTGAATTGTTCATAGGCGAGATAATAATCCGCCTCGTCCTTGAAGTAATCGACATGGTCGAGATCGACGTTGGTGATGATCGCGTAATCGGGGTAGTACGCAAGAAAATGCCGGCGGTATTCGCAGGACTCGACGACGATATATTGGCTGTCTTTTTCCAGATGACCGTGTCCGTCGCCGATCAGATAGGCGGTTTTCGCCTGTTTCTTCAGCATCGCCGACATCATGGCGGTGGTGGTGGTTTTGCCGTGTGAACCCGCAATCGAGATACTGACGTACCCTTCCATCAGATGACCGAGATATTCATGGTATCTGAAACAGGTCAGCGTCGGATTCTTACGCGCCGCGATCACGTCGGGGAAATCCTCTTTGAAGGCGTTGCCGATGATGACGGTGCAATGGTCGGGGATCGTACTTCCGAACGGCAAGACGGGAATATGGTGGACATGCAGTTCTTCTTCGGTGAAGATATGTTTTTCGATATCGCTGCCCGTGACTTCATGGCCGACTTCCTTCAGCATGCAGGCGAGCGAGGCCATGCCGGAGCCTTTGATTCCGATGAAGAATATCATGAGAAACCTCCTTTATACATCCGAATTTTCTTCGAATAACGAGAATTGTTCGAGCGTTTTTTCCTTGACGAGGGTATCTTCGTGCAGGATTTCATCTAATGTGAAGTTCTTGATGTCGAGTGACGTATTCGCACTTAAAACGGGTGGCTGCGTGAACTCTTCATTGGCGACTTCATTGTTTTTCATGACCCCGTAAATCGGAGAAATAATCGTCTGCAGCGAAGAGTGTTTGGTCGGTTGCTGCGGTGCGCTGTTCTGGATGACGACCGATTGCTTGTCCTTTTCGCTGATGCCGAAAATCGGGCTGATGACCGGAGTGAATTCATAGACGACTTTGTTTTCGCTGACTGTCCGTTTTTGCTTCTGAACCATGGTTTCAGGACCGATATCGATCCGGGTCGCCGCTTTGACCGGCGTTTCGCTGATCGGAGGCAGTTTCGGCAGTTCGAATTCTTTCACTTCGGTTTCGAGTTCGACGCGCGGTGTCTTTTTCTCCGCCACCTTGGCGACAGGAGGTAACTGAGGGCCTTTAGCCTCTATTTCCTCTTCCTCGACGATTTCTTCTTCTTCTTCGAAAAACAACGACGCTAGTTTACGTAACATGATATTCCTCCTTTCAAGACTGCTATTCTTCGACGCCGTCCTGGCCGGCATTGACGGAAATCATATCGATGACTTTCCCGCTTTCAGGAGCCAGTTGGCTGAATATGTCCAAGGTTTCTTTTTGGTAATTGATGGTTTCGCGGTTCGAGTAACGCAGCACCACTTGGTCCGCATTGACACGGCAGGTGCGTGCAATCAGCAACATATCGTAGAGCAGGTCCGATGCCAAGGCGAAGGGCGCGATGGCCGAGAACAGGAAGTAGCGCGTCTGCAGGCTGATCAGTACGGAATTCCCTTCCACCGTCACGATCGTGGCGGCGTAAGGCAAGCTTTTGTGATCCAGATCGAAGGTAGCGTCTTCTTTCTTGTAGATCGGCGTCGATGCGGCGATGAAGGCGCGCAGCAGTTCGATCTTATCGGATTTGTAGAAACGGTCGCTCAGCACCGAGACGATGTCGAGATTCATCAGCACGTTGGTGTTCTGTATCACCAAGATCGTCGATGACTGGGAAGATTCCTTGCGGCCGACATCGGGCGGAAGATAGTATACGTAATTGGCTTTATGAAGGCTTTGGTTCATGATCAGATCCGCGTTCGAGGCGGCATCCAGCGCAACGGTGATATCGACTTTGATGTCGACATTGTTGACTCTGCATCCGCTGAGCAGCAGCGCCAGAACCAGGATTTTCAGGATCTTCTGCATGGGTACCTCCTTGCTAGCGATTCGATAACTTCAATGCGTCGATTTTTTCAGGAGTCAGCGAGCGGACCATCGCGATCGCGGCTTGCCTGGCATGCAGGAAGTCGTCACGGTCGATGATCGAGCTGTTGGTATGGATATTGCGGGCGCAGATGCACATCGTCAGCGTCAAGACGCCTTCGAAGAGCTTATGCAGGGCACCGGCGTCGGTGCCTCCCATGGATTGATAGTACTGGTACGGAATCTTTTCCTGTTCGAGCAGATCGACATAAGCATCGAGAAATCCACGATGCGGAACATAGTTGGCATCGATGAAACGGACGAGCGGACCTTTGCCGAGTTGGCCGAATTCTTCTTTTTTACCGGTCGCGTCGTTGGCAGGCGAACAATCGAAGACGATCGCCACATCCGGTTTGACCAGATAACCGCCGGTTGTCGCACCGCGCAGTCCGACTTCTTCTTGTACCGTTGCACCAACGACTAGATTGACATTCAGTTCGACATCTTTCAGCGCTTCAAGGACTTCAAGTCCCATGATGCAGCCGTAACGGTTGTCCCAGGCTTTCGCCAGCAGACGATTACCGTTTTCCAGCTCTACGAAAGGTCCTTCGACGAGGATGCCGTCGCCGGGCAGAATGCCCCAACTCAGTGTTTCTTCTTTTGAAACAGCGCCGATATCGACCAGCATGTTTTTGATTTCCATCGGTTTGACCCGGTCTTCATCGCTCAAAAGATGCGGCGGGATGCTCCCGATGACCCCTTTGAACGTCTTGCCGGCACGGTTCTTCAATAAGATGCGTTGACCCAGCAACGTCTGGTTCCACCAGCCGCCGATGGCACTCAGCGAGCAGCAGCCGGTCGAAGTGATGTCGCGCACCACGAAGCCGATCTCATCCATATGTCCTGCCAACAGTACAGTTTTCGCATTTTCTTTCGATGATTTTTTAACCCCGAAAACCGATCCGAGATTATCATAGATCACTTCGTCGCAAAGCGCTTCATATTTCTTCGCCAAGTAAGCCCGGACATCGTTTTCTTGTCCGCTGATCCCGAACAGCTGGGTCAGTTCTTCCATGCGTTGTAATGTTTTTTCATCCAGTGTCATCTTTTCCTCCAGACGGCGCGGTAGATCGGTTGACCCAATCCCATGAAACGCGCTTCGTATTCGCTGATGGCATCACTCCGCTGTGCGATCCGCCGGAAATCGACGGAAAAATCAGTCATGGTCAAGGGATACCCCTCACATTGTAGCACGGAATATTCGAAGAAACCCGCGTTATCCGTTTTCAGGCGGATTTCCCCATCGGGCTTCAACAAGGTCAGATAGACCGGCAGAAAGACCGGTGAAGTCAGGCGCCGTTTGGCGTGCGGCTTCTTCGGCCAAGGATCGCTGAAATTGAGATGCAGGACGGATATTTCACCCGCTTCGAACCATTCGGACAGCGCGGCGGCTTCCGCCACGATCCACAACATGTTCTCCGGCAGTACGCCATCCCCTTTTTTGAGGGCGACGGCGGAAGCGCTGGGATCGCGTTCGATGGCGATCCAGGCGGATTCAGGATAGAGGGCTGCCATTTGAAGGCAATAATCCCCTTTTCCGCTGCCGATTTCCACATGCAGATCAGCCTGACCGAGGAGTTGTGCCCAACGGCCTTTGTTTGCGGCGGGATTTTCGACGACCTGCGGGGCTTTTTCCAGATAAGGACCGGCCCAGGGTTTTTTGCGCATCCGCATGAACTACCTCGTCAACTCGTAGATCGCTTCGGCATAGATTGCGGTCGCCAGCACCAAGGCTTCGATCTCGATGCCTTCGTCTTTTTGATGCGCGTCGCCGACGCCCTCGATCAGCGGACGGGCCGGGAATTCGGCTCCGAACGCCACGAAATTCGGCAAGGTCCTCGCATAAGTCCCGCCGCCCATCGTCAGTAAGGGGGTATCGTTGTCGCCGCTGTGTTTGCGGTAGATTTTCTCCAAGGTCTGCACGAGTTTGCTTTTCGGATCGACGAAGAGCGGCTCTTTGTCGACCAGCAGATCGACTTCCAATGCGAGACCGGTGTTCTTCACGGATTGACAGATGGAAGAAAAGACATCATCGCCCTTGCTTTCCTGCGGGTAGCGGATATCAAGGACCAGCGAGAAATCATCGGGATGGATGCGGACGATGCCGAGATTGACCGTGAGATCGCCCATATGCGCGCCGTGTTTCTTGATGCCGAGTTGTTTTCCGCGATAATCCGCAATGAGCTCGGCCATTTTGTGGGCCGTTTCATCCTGATAAGCGCCGCCGACGAAGTTCAGCGCATGCCATGCCGCGTTGATGCCTTCCTGCGGGACGGAACCGTGGCTGAAGACACCGTCGAAATGATAGAGTGTCCCTTCATTGGTGATATGATAATGGCCTTTGACATCATGGGTGTCGAGATAGAAGCGGAAATAATCCGCCATCGGTTGACCGGCGACCGTCACTTCGGCTTCGCCGATGACGATGTTGGGACGCTCGCCCGCTTCCAGCGAAAGGATGACGCTGTGCGCAGCCCCGTGGATTTTGACGTTCATGATCCCTTTTTCCCCGTAGATGACCGGGAACGAAGCATCGGGGACGAAACCCATATCGGGGATCGGCCCGTGTTGTTTATAATAGGTCATGCAGGCCATGCCCGATTCCTCGTCGCAGCCCGCGATCAGATAGATTTTCTTTTTCGGGACGAAACCGGCGTCTTTCAGCAGTTTCATAGCGGTGAAAGCAGCCACGGTCGGTCCCTTGTCGTCGCCGGTGCCGCGTCCGTACATCACACCGTTGACGATTTCAGCTCCGAAAGGCGCTTTCGACCAGCCGACGCCGATCGGCACGATGTCCAGATGTCCCAGCATACCGAAACTTTCTTTGCCTTCGCCCCATGCCAGATAACCGGCATAACCGGCATAATCCTGGGTTGCGAAGCCGGCTTGTTTGCCTTTATCCAAAAACCAGTCCAGCGCGTTGCGCAGCTGCAAACCGAACGGTGCATCCGTCGTGATCGTCAAAGTATCCGACAGACTCGGGATACGTACGATTTCCTGCAGGTCGCTTACCAGACTCTGTTCATACTTTTTTGCCAATTGATAGAAATCCATGGTCATTCTCCGTTTCATATAGGTTATTTTACCATAATTCGATGGATCGATGAAAAGAAAACGGCCCGCGGGCCGTTTACTTTCTGTCTTTATTGCCTTGATACGGACGACGTTCCGGACGATCCGAATGTTCGCGCGGTGCGCGGACTGGTTCGACATAGCCTTCCGGTTTCGGCAGCAAGTCTTTGCGGGATACGTTGACGCGTCCCTTTTCATCGACTTCGATGACGACGACTTTGACTTTGTCGCCGAGTTTGAGGACATCGGAGGGTTTTTCGACCCGTTCGTAAGCGATCTTGGAGACATGGATCATCCCGTCGGTGCCCGGGAACAGTTCGACGAACGCTCCGAATGCTTCTAAACGGACGACTTTGCCTTCATAGATTTCGCCGACCTTCGCGGTGCGGCAGATGCCTTCGATCTTGGCTCTCGCCTTATCGATGGAAGCTTGATCCAGGTGATAGATCATGACTCTTCCGTCATCTTCGATATCGATCTTCACGTTATTGCAGTCGGCGATGATCTGGTTGATGATCTTCCCGCCGGCTCCGATGACTTCGCGGATCTTGTCTGTCGGAATCGTCAGCATGCTGATCTTCGGCGCATATTTGCCGACATGGTCGCGCGGTGTGTCGATGGTCGCCATCATGTTGCCCATGATCTGTTCGCGGCCGATCTTCGCCTGGGCGAGCGCTTCTTTAAGTATTTCACGGTTCAAGCCCGCGATTTTGATATCCATCTGCATCGCTGTGATGCCTTTTTTCGTACCGGCGACTTTGAAGTCCATATCGCCGAAATGATCTTCCATGCCTTGGATGTCGGTCAAGACGGTATACTTGTCGCCCCAGGTGACCAGACCCATCGCGATGCCCGCGACCGGTGCCGTGATCGGAACGCCCGAAGCCATCAATGCCATGGTACCGGCACAGATGGATGCCTGTGAACTGGATCCGTTGGATTCAAGGGTTTCCGCGACTAAGCGGATGGCATACGGGAAATCGACTTCGCTCGGCAATACCTGCAGTAACGCACGTTCGCCTAACGCTCCGTGGCCGATTTCACGGCGCCCCGGAGATCCCATACGACCTGTTTCCCCGACCGAATACGGCGGGAAATTATAATGGTGCATGAAACGTTTGTAATCGACTTCGGTCAGATCATCGATGATCTGGTTGTCGCCCAACGGACCGAGGGTGCAAATCGACATGACTTGCGTTTCGCCGCGGGTGAACATCGCGCTGCCGTGGGCACGCGGTAAGAGATCGATCTGGCTGTTCAAGGGACGCAGTTGAGAAATGGCACGGCCATCCGGACGGATCTTCTCGACGCTGATCAGACGGCGGACTTCATCGGCGATGATCGTATGATCGATTTCGCGGACTTGTTTGATCGTTTTGGCTTTTTCAGCTTCGCTCGCATAGGTGCGCGCTTCGAAATCAGCAATCAGCTCGACTTCGATTTCGTCGATTTTTCCGTAACGTTCCAGTTTGTCATGGATACGGACGGCTTCTTCGAAACGTGTCTGCGCCATCGCACGGACTTCCGCATTTAATGCGGCGCTGACTTCGTACAATTTTACTTCCATCTTCGGTTTGCCGGTCTTGGCGGCGATATCCAGCTGGAAGTCGCATAACATCTTGATGAATTCATGGCCGAACATCATCGCTTCCAACATCGCTTCTTCGCTGACTTCTTTGGCACCCGCTTCGACCATGTTGATGGCGTCTTTGGTACCTGCGACGATCAGATTGATGTCGGACTTGCCGAGTTCTTCCAGGGTAGGATTGATGATGTATTCACCGTCGACACGTCCGACTTGGACGCCGGCGATCGGTCCGTTGAACGGGATGTCGCTGACGCAAAGCGCCAGGGATGCACCGATCATCGCCGTCATTTCCGGTGTGCGGTCATAATCGACCGACAATACGGTATTCACGACTTGGACTTCGTTGCGGAAACCTTCCGCGAATAAAGGACGTAAAGGACGGTCGATCATGCGTGAAATCAACGTCGCATGTTCG
>JBAVGP010000188.1:0-37606 GCA_049684955.1 Erysipelotrichaceae bacterium | reverse complement strand
GAAATCGTTCCTCGGGTCGGGGCACAATCAAAATTCAAAGTAAAAACGAAGCGTCAGATGGCGCTTCGTTTGTCTGTCAGCCGTGCGATGAGGATCCCGATGAGATAACCTGCCAGATCAATGCTGCTGTCGCCAAGCGATCCGACGCGACCCGCGATCTGGGTCTGAAGTGCTTCATCCAGGAAAGGAACGAAGCCTGATAGATAAAACAGAGGCTGAGTATTCAGTCCGACATTCTTGCGCGTCACATAACCCAACACGGCATATTCCGTGAAATGCGCGCCTTTACGGACAATCGTCGATACCCAAAGCGAGGTCAAGGTGATGTCGAACTGCGCGAAGAAACGGAGGATGACTTCGACGAAGGGTTTACTGGAATTCGATGAAATGATCCCGCTTTGCATCGAGAAAGCGAAAATCATCAGAATCCAGCCGATATAGATGATCAAATACACGCTGCGTTTGGTCTTCATGTGCTCTCCCGGGGGTGTTAACCCTTCACGCGTAATGGTATAATAACACTGCGAAAGGGGGAATTTCCATGAAAATCCGTTCCACGCTGAAAGATCTCGCGTTAGTCATCATCGGTAATTTTCTCCTGGCATGTTCGGTCGGGTTTTTTATCTTACCTTATAAAGTATTATCCGGCGGAGTCGCGGGGATCGCGGTCGCCCTTGAACCGATCACCCATATCGCCGCCCAATACTGGATATATATCCTGATCATCGGTTTGTTCGGTATCGGATCGATCTTCCTCGGACGTAAATTCGCCGTGCATACCGCACTCAGTTCCTTCTTGTATCCTGTTTTCCTGACCTATATCACATCCCTCGGGTGGAATGTCGGGGTCCATGTCGAACCCTTGCTGGCGAGCCTGTATGGCGGTCTGCTGGCCGGTATCGGCGTCGGGATGGTCTTCCGCACCGGGGCATCGACTGGCGGCATGGATGTCCCTCCCTTGGTCGTCAATAAATATTTCGGCGTCCCTGTTTCGAAGATGGTCCTTGTCTTCGACGGGTTGACGGTCCTGCTGGGATTCTGGGTCTATGGTCTGGAAGCCGTCCTGATCGGATTGATCTCCGTCTGGGCATGCGCCTATTCGCTGGACAAGATTCTCTTGTTTGGTGGTCAGGAAGCCCGCAGCGTCATGATCATCTCCGACAGTTATCGCGAAATCACCCAGGCGATCCACGATTTCCTCGACCGCGGAACCACCTTGTTGGAAGCGGAAGGCGGTTATACCGGGGATTCACGCAAAATCGTTTTGTCTGTCATCAGTAAGAATCAATATCCCGAACTGGTCAAAGTCGTCAGTATGATCGATAAGAACGCCTTCATCATCGTCACCGATGCGAATGAAGTCAAAGGCAACGGTTTCAGTTTCGATTATAAAGTCTAGGTAAGCTCGATAAACCAAACAAAAAGCGGATATCCGAACATGTCGGGTATCCGCTTTGATTTAACTGATTTGAATATTAATCGTCATTCTCTTCTTCATGTTCTTCAGGTTTCGTACTCTCTTCTTCATGTTCATCATCTTTTTCATTCTCGATTTCTTCCGTTTCGTTTTCGCCTTGATCATCCGATGAACCGATCACGGTTCCCTTCGGGGTGGCGGAAGTCGTGGTATCGGTACCGGTTGAAGCAGTCGAACCTGAACTTGCCGGTTTCGTCGCGGAAGTCGTGGTATCGGTGCCGGTCGAAGCGGTCGAACCTGAACTTGCCGGTTTCGTCGCGGAAGAGGTCGCATCGGTATAAGGTGTACCCGGTGTGCCGGATGCCGGTTTGGTCGATGCGCTGACGGTGTCGGTCCCGTTCGAACCGGTTTTTGTCTCCGTAGCCAATGAAGCGGTATCCTGGGTATCTTTGCTGAATGCCGGGCTGGCTTTTCCATATAGGAATTCGTCGAATTGCTTGGATGAAGCGCATCCGCTGAACAAGACCAAGGCTAATAATAGTTGAAATGTGTGTTTGAGTGGTTTCATCGTGTTTTTCCTTTTGTTTTTTTAGTCATCGTCCGAATGTGCTTCGGAATCTTCTTTTTTACCAATTTCGTTCTTCTCTTCATGTTCCTCTACTTCGTTTTGATTTGTTTCGGAGCTCTCCTCTTCATCGACTTTTTCAAGCAGGATCAGCAACTCGTTCTTCAATTTGTCTAGATCGACGCCGGCTTGGCTGAGCCGGGCACGATAGGCGGTGACGTCGACACCGGCTTCGCTGAGCTCGTCCAGCGCTTCCTGGATATCTTCCGTCGAAACTTTATGCTGATCTTCCAGCACTTGACCGTATTCCGTCTCGAATTTCGTTTTCAGTGCGGAATCTTCGAAGTATCCTTGGACATTCGATGTCGCGGAGGTCAGGGTATCGGGATTCTTTCCGCTGAGGACATATAACCATAAGGGGGTATCCGATGCATCGGCTTCACGCAGGTCTTGTTCCTTGGCGTTCATGACAGCCAGCTGCACATCGCTGAGTAGACTTTGTTCTTTTTGAAGCTGGGCTAGGATCTCTTTCAAATTGATATTGAAGGTCTCATCTTTCCCGTTGAGTGAAATGGTCGTCACCAACAAGTAATCCTCGGTCAGTTTCAGGGTATCGATATATCCGTCCTTGACCGATTGCCGGACGAATTCTTTCAATGCGTCCTGGATTTTCATACCTTTCAAGATGCGCAGATCCATGGTTTCGGCTTGCGCGTTCTGCGCGGTGGCTTTCATTACTTTGTAGTCCTTGCTTAATTCGATCCGCAGACTCGGGTTCAAATCGACGGTCAGCACACCTGCGATAACATTGGTGGGAACCAACAGGTTGACCGTTCCGATCAGCAATGCGAGGATCACGGTCGCGGCTGCCATCGATAGGACGGTCCGGTTAGGCAAGAGGCGTCGTTTTGCGATGTCGCGTTCGATGTTGCGCAAAACGCGGTCTTCATCCAGAAACGATTGTTCGATGCTTTGTTTCAGTCGGTTCACGTTATTCCTCCATTTCTTTCCGGATACGGGATAAGGCACGGTAATATCTGGCTTTGATCGTATTCTCGTTGACGCCCATCGACTGGGCGATCTGCGCGAAGGTCAGATCCAGTTTGATCTTGGCGATCAGGATCTGCTGCAAGGGAAGTTCGAGGCGCTTCAAGGCTGTTTCGACCCACTCGGAGGTAGCGCGTTCGATCGCGAGCAAATCGGAATTCAAGGGATCCGGAATATCCGCGACCCAGGAAGATTCTTCATCGTCGATCAATGTCAGCGGCGCTTTCTTCTTCCAGCGATAATACCGTTTCAACTCGTTGTTGGCCATCTGCGTAAGATACGCATGCATATCGTCGACTTCCTTATTCTTCAGCAAAACCTTGCGATACAAGTCCGAGTAGATATTCTGAAGCAGATCTTCCATATCGCTGACCTGTGCGACACGAAACAACAAGTACTTGCTGAGGGTCGTGAAGGTCTCGTGATAGATCTTCTCGAAGTCGTCGTGTTTGTTGCTCATGGTGACCTCACATGGATAGATGATGCTCATCAACAAATAGTTGCATCAAAGATCTGCTTTCTTTTTTATTAGGGATACTTTAACACCATATTCCGTTTGTGGCAATTCATTCAATTTTCACACAGGATGAAGTAAACATTGCGAATTGCGTAGTGTGTGAAAGAGTGTGTTTTTTCCTTTGGGGTTTTCATAAAAATGAAAAGTGCTATAATTGACGCAGATAGGATGTGAAGCCATGCTGAAATTCAAAGATGTATCGAAGACCTATGGTAATGGAGTCAACGCGCTGTATAACGTCAGCCTGTTGATCGAGCAAGCGGAATTCGTATACATCATCGGTCCTACCGGGTCGGGAAAGTCCACGATGATCAAATTGCTGGACGCGGAAGAGAAACCGACGAAAGGTACCGTCGAAGTAGGCGGGATCGACATCGGAAAACTGAAACATCACAAGATTCCCTTATATCGCCGAAGCATCGGAGTCGTCTTTCAAGACTTCCGTTTGCTTGAACACAAGACGATTTTCGAGAATGTCTATTTTGCTTTGGAGATTACGAATCTGCCGACGATCAAGGCGCGTCAACGCGTACGCGAAGTATTGAGCCTGGTCGATCTGTCGGATAAAGCCAACGATTTTCCGGCCAACCTTTCCGGCGGCCAGCAACAACGCGTCGCCATCGCGCGTGCTTTGGCGAATCGGCCCAAAGTATTGATCTGCGACGAACCGACCGGTAATCTGGATCCCGCGAAATCGGCGGATATCATCCGCCTGTTGGAGAAGATCAATTTAGAAGAGAAAACCACGATCCTGGTCGTCACCCATGACATCAGTATCGTGAATGCCTTCCGCAAACGCACCATCGCACTGCAAGACGGCCACATCATGGCAGACCTGCGCGACGGAGGTTATATCGAATGAAGATAGGAAGACATATCAGAGAAGGCTTCATCGGCGTCCTGCGACACAGCGCCATGTCGGTCTCGGCTGCTACGGCGGTCACCATCACCTTATTGCTTGTGTCGCTGTTCCTGCTGCTGACGCTCAATATCCAGCAGATCACCAAGAACGTCGAAGAAAGCGTTCAGATCCATGTGAAGATCCTCGACAGTTCGACCACGGAAGTCATCAAAGCGACGCAGACGGAAATCACCAAACTCCCGGGCGTCAAGAAAGTGACCTTTTCGGATAAGAACGCCGAACTTGACCGCTTCATCGCAGCTTTCGGAGCCGACGGGAAAATCTTCGAAATGTACCGCGGGGAAAACAACCCGCTGCGCAACGCCTATCTGGTCGATGTGCAGAAATCGGCCGCATTGGATGTCCTGGCCGCTAAAATCCAAACGCTGAAAGGCATCGAAAGCGTCAACTACGGCGGCGAAAACACCATCCGCCTCGTAACGATGATGGATTCCATCTCGAAAGGCGGATTGATTCTGGTCACGATTCTGAGCCTCTTGGCGATCTTCCTGATCTCCAACACCATCAAGATCACCATCTATGCCCGTTCGGTCGAAATCCATATCATGCGTACCTTGGGTGCGACGAATCACTTCATCCGCTTCCCGTTCTTGATCGAAGGGATACTGATCGGCCTGCTGGGTTCGATCCTGCCGATCCTCATCACGATCTTCGGCTATCAATATCTCTATACATCACTCAACGGAGTGCTTGTCAGTAACTTATTCATCCTGCGTCCGATATTCCCGATGGTATTCCAAGTCAGCGGCATCTTGGCGGGACTTGCCGTTATAGTCGGTCTGACCGGCAGCTTCATTTCCGTTACCCGTCACTTGAGGTGGAACCGATGAAAAGAAGAACGTTCGTCCTTATCTTGACCTGTTTCCTGATCTTAGGTTTTTCACCTGTGGAAAATATCAATGCGGCGACGTATGATTTCAACCCGGGCAATGAAGCCTACTATTACAACCTCTGTTCATCGCATGTAAGTGCCGCGAACCGCCCGGTCTGCCTGGCGTTCCAGCAATACATCAACAATAAAGCCCTGAACGCACAGAAGCAGTTGGAAGCGATTAAAAAAGATATGAAGAACATCGCCGCCAATATCTCCAAATATGCCGCCCAAATCGCCAATTACAATGCCCAAGTCATACAACTCGAAGCGGATATCGCTTCATTGGAAGCTTCGATCACGGAATCCGAAGGGACGATCGCGAAACTGGAAGTCCAGATCGTCGACCGCACGAAAGTCGTCGATGCGATCGATGCGAAAGTCAAAGAACGCATGGTCAACATGCAATCCTTCGCCAGTCTGAACGGTTATATCGACTTCATCATGGGAGCCAAGGATTTCACCGATCTGATCCGGCGGGTCGAGGGCATCAACGACATTACGAAATATGACAAAACCCAGATGGAGATGCTGAATGAGCAGATCCGTCTGCTGAATGAAGACAAAGCCGAAGTCGTCCGTCAAAAAGAGGCGCTCCAAAGCAATAAAGCCAATGTGGAAACCAACAAGACGACAGTATTGGGATTGAAAGCGACCACAGCACTCATTTTAGCTGAATTCCAGAAACAGGAAGCTGCGTTAGAAGCGATGGAAAACCAGGTCGCGGCTGATTTATCCGCCAGCCAGGCTGCCCTCAAAGCCATCTCCAAAGCGCTGAACGCCATCCTACCTTCACCCGGCTGGTCATCACCGATCCGTGATTCCTTCAGAGTCAGTTCGGGGACTTGGTATTATCCCGGGACCTCGAGCACGCATCTCGGAGCGGATTTGGCTGCTTCGGTCGGCACCAATCTCTATGCGGTCGCCAACGGCGTCGTCCTCTATTCGGCCGATGCATGTCCTACTTACGGCTACCTTGGCAACAAGTGCGGATATCCTGCTTCCGCTTTCGGAGGCAATCAGGTTTATCTGATGGTCAACGTCAACAATCGTTCCTATGCGATCCGCTACCTGCATCTGCAGGCCGGTACGCCTGAAAAAATGGGTACGATCGTACGTCCCGGCGATGTCATCGGCAGAGTCGGATCTTCGGGGAATTCCTCGGGACCGCATCTCCACATCGAAATCATCTATCTCGGAACCAACACCGTCGCCTATTACGCGAACCGTTGGAGAGGCGATCTTGCCTTCGGTGCCGGTTGGACCTTAGCGAACCGCTGCGATTATAACGGGAACAGCGCGCCGTGCCGGATGCGTCCTGAAAATGTATTCGGTATCACCTACGGCGGAAGATACAATTAATCATTAACAGCAGTAAGGAGAGAAATTTCTCTCTTTTTTTGTGATAAAGGCTGTAAAATCATCTCAATCCGATTGTTGCTCTGTAAACCTTCGCAATAGGGCAGGTTCATTACTTTTAGAAGAAATGCATACGGCGTGAAAGCTATGATACAATAAATAAAGTCGAACACCAGGATATACCAGATACAACTCAACAGCGAAAGTTTCCATGATTCACGAAAGAGGATACGACGATGTTCAAAAAAATATTTTCTTCACTGATCGCATTCATGATACTGTTTTCGAGTGCATCCGTTGTCAACGGATATTCAGGGACGGATACGATAAATCCGGACACCGGTAAATCATCGTTGCTTAACAAATCGCTGGAAAAGAAAAGCTTCAGCCAGAGTGCTTTTAAAATCGGCTCAAAAGAATCGGCTGAACCTTCGGCGGATAAGGCTTCGGGAAAGCCCGTAAATAAAACCAACACGATCGTTTTGAAGTTCAGAAACATCGACGATGCGGATAAATCGGGGATCAGCGAAAAAATCACCGGGAAATATGCCAACATCGATACAGTGACGATTGAAATCCCGCAAGGTGCGGATGCCTCGAAAATCATCGCGAAATACAAGAAAAACCCATTGATTCTGAATGCCTATGTGGATAAAGAAGTCAGATTGTTTTCCGTACCGACGGATCCGTATTACAGCACCTATCAATGGAATCTCAAGAGAATCGGAATGGAAACCGCGTGGGATATCACACACGGAGAATCCTCGGTCATCATCGCCGTCATCGACACAGGCTTCGGTCCGTTTTCGGATATCGACGGATTTGTGAACGGGGTCGATACATCGGGTTTGACGATCCTTGAGGATACCTATCCGGGGCAGTATTCATTTGAAGGCAGCTTTCATGGAACCGCGGTCACGTCCTTGATCGCATCCAATCTCAATACAAGCGGTATCGCAGGCATTTCTCCGAATGTCACGATCATGCCGGTAAAAGTGTTCCCAAACGGATCTACGACGACCGGTTCCACGCAGATCATCGCCGGTATCTATTGGGCGGCTGACCACGGGGCGGATATCATCAACATGAGCCTGGGTTCAAACGAGGACGATCCCGCAGAAAAAGTCGCGGTCAATTATGCCTTGAATAAAGGGATCATCGTCGTCGCGGCTTCTGGCAACGACGGATACGGTGACTTCGTTTCCTATCCGGCGGCTTATCCCGGTGTCATCGCGGTCGGATCGACCAACAAAACCGACCTTGTTTCCGCCTTTTCCAATGAAGGTTCACAGCTTGGAATTTCAGCTCCCGGAGAAGGTGTCTATCTGGCGAACATCACCGGCGGAACCAATTCATTCGCGAATTTCAACGGCACCTCATTCTCATCCCCGACGGTCGCGGCTGTCGCATCGCTCATCAAAAGCGAACACCCCGAATTCTCGAGTGATCAGATCCGGCAGATCTTGTTTACCGGAACCGACGATATTTCCGTCCGTGGATGGGATTCATCCAGCGGGTACGGCATCACCAATGCGAAAAAAGCGCTGGATGTCGCCGCCGAACCGGATTTATTCGATGGCAACGATACGGTTAAGGAAGCGGCAAAGCTACTCGCCAACATGGATGTGACCGGGCGCAATTATCCGGCCCTGGATAACGATTATTATAAATTCACTCTATATCAGGCAAGTTCCATCACCATCATCGTGACTCCGAACGGTCTTCAGGATATCGTCATCAATCTCTACGATGAGGCGATCCAACCTATCCGATATATCGACGATGCTTCGGAAGGAGCAGAGGAAAGAACTTCGCTTACCTTGCAGGCTGGAACGTATTACATCAGTACTTACGATTATTTCGGCGATGCTTATAAAACCGACGAATATCAGATCCGCGTCGTTGAGACAGATACCCTCGCCCCGCAAATCACACTATGGGAAGGTGCAACGATTCTTCCGAGCGGAAGCACCTCCATGAATGATTTGAATGTCACGATCGAAGATACTTCAAACGTCACGGTTTCCGCCATAAAGGATTCCGCGGAGTATCCTTGGCCGCAAAACGGATTGTTCACTGAAAGCGGAACCTATACCATTACAGCAACCGATGCATTGGGCAATGCATCCGGCATAGAATTCACGATCCAGAAAACAGGCGAGTTCCTTGTGACATTCAATTCCCAAGGCGGCTCAGCGGTAGGGGCAGTATCGGTGCCGGTCGATACGACCTTCGTTTCGCCGGATCAACCGACAAAGACCGGCTATACTTTCGCGGGATGGTATAAGGAAGCGACTTGCACCAATGCATGGGATTTCGACACCTCACATGTCACACAGAACTTGACCCTCTATGCCAAATGGGTGATCAATCAATACACGTTTGGGTTTGACTCGCAAGGTGGAAACGCGATCAGCGCGAAGGTCTTCAACTATCTGGGTAAAGCGACCGCACCGGCTTCACCGACAAAATCGGGATATACGTTTGCGGGATGGTACAAAGATCTAACCTTTGCTACATTATGGAATTTCGCAAGCGATGCGGTGATTGAGAATACGGTGATCTATGCCAAATGGATTGCGAATCCATCGGCCGTTCTTGCGTTTAAAGCCGAGTCAGCCGGATATAACAGTATCAAACTCAGCTGGACGCAAGTGACCGGTGTGACCTACGAAATCTATCGCGCGACTTCAAGCACCGGAACCTATGTAAAACTTGGGGATGTTAGTTCGGCGACTTATACATCGACCGGGTTGACTACCGGGTATGCTTATTACTTCAAAGTCAGACCTTACAAAGCCGAAGGCATATATAAGGCATATGGATCCTATTCGGCGATCGTCAGCATGCGTCCGATTCCGTCGACTGTGAAAGCGACCGTCGCTTCCTCCTCATATACCTCGATCCGAACTTCTTGGGTCGCGATTCCGGGAGCCAGCGGGTATCAGGTCTACCGTGCTTTAAGCAGCACAGGGACCTATTACCTGATCGCCACGACGACCGCCACCTCGTATCTGAACAGTTACCTGACGACCAACCGTGCTTATTACTATAAAGTCCGGGCATATCGGACTGTCGGTACGACACGTTATTACGGGGCGTTCTCCGCCATCGTGATGACCCGGCCCGTTCCCTCGGCACCGTCATTGACCAGCGTCGTCTCGCTCTCTTCCACAAGCATCCGGGCCAGTTGGGCAAGCGTGGCCGGAGCATCGCGTTATGAAATCTATCGATCCACCTCGCTCACCGGCGTCTACACGTATCAATATACGACGTCGTATCTCTCCTACACCAAGATAACATTGGTGAAAGGCACGACCTATTACTATAAAGTCCGCTGTTATCGGATCATCGGGACATCGCGCGTCTACAGTAATTTCTCGATCGTCAAAAAAGTCGTGGTCGGATATTAATATCCGATTCTGAATATCTATCCAGGGTTATCCGAGAACGCTTGCGCGTTCTCTTTCTTCGTTCAATTGTGACCCTGAAGTGTGATACACTTAAACAAAGGTGACGCTATGAAAACTTGGAAACTCGATACGAAGAATACATCCTATATCTTTTCGCTGACTGACAGCGGACATCTGGAACACCTCCATTACGGCGTCCGATTGGGAACATTCGATCCCGACCTGCTCCGTGAGAAAATGCCCTATCCGACCGGAATCCTCTTGGATCAATTTAATCCTGTCTCGCTGGAAGATCTACCGTTGGAGTTCAGCACCTACGGAAAAGGCGACCTGCGCGAAGCGATGATCGAAGTGGAAACAGCCGACCATAACCGTGTCAGTGATTTCCGCTATGTGGAAGACAAAGAAATCAATGACGAAGTTTCATCCGACCTTCCCTCAGCTCATAAAGCCGACCGTATCCTTGAAATCGAGACCTCCGACATGCACAGCGAGCTGACCTTGTTTTTGACTTATCGTGTGTATGTCGACGCGGATGTGATCGTACGTTCCTGCCGTTTGAAGAACGATTCGGATCAAGCGGTCGACGTGCACCGGCTTCTGAGCGCCCAACTCGACCTCAACCGCAACGATCTTGTCTGGCGGACTTTCGATGGCCATTGGGGGCGTGAAAGGGAAGTCCATGAGAAGGAACTCAATGCGGGGATCCTGGTCAACGATTCCAAATCGGGCAACTCTTCCAACCGGCATAATCCGCTGGTCATCCTGCGCGAAAGAAACTGCGATGATCGACAAGGGGAATGTTACGGGATGAATCTGATCTATTCCGGCAACCATGCGACGGTCGGCGAAGTGAATGCTTTCGGGAAGTCGCATATCGTGTGGGGTATCAACCCGCATTCGTTCACCTATACGCTGCTTCCGGGTCAGAGTCTGGAAAGTCCCCAGGCCGTGATGACCTACAGTGATACAGGTATCAATGAACTATCCCGGCATTTCCATACCTTCATCAACCATCATCTGATTCCCGCTCAGTGGCGCGCAAGAACGCGCCCCGTCTTGATCAACAGCTGGGAAGCCACGTACTTCAATTTCAACGAGGCGAAACTCCTGAAACTGGCGAAAACCGCGAGCGAGACAGGCATCGAACTCTTCGTCCTCGATGACGGCTGGTTCTCCAACCGAAACAACGATTCCTCTTCATTGGGTGATTGGGACGTCAATCTGAAGAAATTGCCTGGGGGATTGAAACGCCTCAGCGAAAAGATCCATGCGTTGGATATGCAGTTCGGTCTGTGGGTCGAACCTGAAATGGTATCCCCCGACAGCGATCTCTATCGTGCCCATCCTGAGTGGGCGATCACGATTCCGGGCCGGTTGCCTTCGATGGGACGCAACCAACTCGTGCTGGATCTGGCGCAGACCGAAGTGCAGGATCATCTGATCTCGACCTTCAAGAATGTGTTCTCGTCGGTGCGGATCGAGTATGTCAAATGGGACATGAACCGCAATATCAGCGACCCAAGCGATGGATCCCATAGCCATCGATATATACTGGGGCTTTACCGTGTATTGAGAACTTTGACCGAAGCATTCCCGGAAATCCTTTTCGAATCCTGCGCGTCGGGTGGGAACCGTTTCGATCTGGGCATGTTGACGTATATGCCGCAAATCTGGACCAGCGATAATACCGATGCTTTATGTCGAATCGATATCCAGGATGCGACCAGCCAAGGATATCCGCTCAGCACGATGAGCGCACATGTCTCGGCCGTCCCCAACCATCAGACGCAGCGTTTATCTCCGTTGGAGACGCGCTTCCAAGTCGCTTGTTTCGGGGTGTTGGGCTATGAACTCAATCTCAACGAACTCAGCGGTGAAAGCCTGGATGCCATCAAGAAACAGATTGTTTTCTATAAACAATATCGCGAACTCTTCCAGTTCGGGACCTTCTATCGTTGTTCGCCCGCACATCAGACAAACCTGACCGATTGGATGGTCGTTTCACCGGATAAGGCAAGCGGTATCCTGATGCACTTCCAAGATCGCGCGATCGCCAATCCGATGACACAAATCATTACGCCGGTCGGCTTGGATGAAGACACGCTCTATGATTTCAGTAATCGTCCGTTTGATATCGATATCGGGATGTTCGGCGATCTCATCAACATGGTTTCCCCGATCCGCATCCGACCTGATTCGCTTCTGCATAAAGCGGTCCGCAGTTTCAAAGTCCTGCATACCGAAGTCGAACACGGCAGAGCGGACGGAAAAAGTCTGATGCACGGCGGGATCAAATTGAAACAATCCAATGTGGGCGGTTTCAATGATGAGACACGCATCTTCCCGGACGGAGCGTCACGGATTTATCTGTTCAAGAAAGTTTGATCATCGCTAACATGATCGTTTTCAAGTACCCGGGTAATCCGGGTATTTCTTTGAGAATTGTCCGAACTTTGAGACAGACGCGACTTTTCACCTGAATTCCTTTGACAGATTGCATTGATTGTTCGAAGATAGTGTGTGCATGGTAAAATAAGAAATATGCGAGGTACCCCAATGGAAGAAGAAAAAAAAGTAAGGATTACCCTTCAGAAACATTTATGGCCCGATGAAGTCGTGGCGAAACGCAGAAAAAACCGTGTACGGATCTTCATCACCACGGGACTTTTACTGACCTTCGTTTTCGGTTGGGTCGTCGGAACCACCTTCGCCCCCAAAGCGGCGGCGGTCGATACCTCGGTTTTCAGTAAACTCGAAGCCATCTATCAGACGATGAGCGAAAGCTGGTATTTCGGGAAAGACATCAAAGACCTCAATACCAAACTCATCGATAATGCGATCAACGGGATGGTCGACGGAGCCGGAGACATCCACACTTCGTATATGACCTCTGAAGAAGCGAAATCATTCACCGAATCGATGAACTTGGGATTTGTGGGGATCGGCGTCCAATATTATGATTCCGACGGGACCTATATCATCGAACGCGTCTATCGCGGATCTCCGGCGGAAAAAGCCGGCGTCCAGCCGGGAGATATCATCAATAAAGTCGACGGTGTCCTCATGACGGGCATCGGGACTGATAAATTGGCGGAAAAAGTCAAAGGGGCATCAGGCACGGACGTCAAGATCGAATTCCTGCGTGAAGGGAAAGCCATCACGAAGGATATCACCCGGGCTCCCATCAACAATACCGCCTATGGGGAAATGATCGACAAGGAAACCGGACTTTTGGAACTCTATACATTCGGGGAAACCAGCGGTTCGGAAGTGCAGTCCATTTTGAAAGATTTCAAAACCAAAGGCGCAAAACGTCTGATCATCGATCTGCGTGACAACGGCGGCGGTTATCTGAGCACCTTGGAATATATCGGATCCTTATTCGTCAAGAGCGACGGGATCCTCATCCAACAGGAATTCCGCAACGGGAAGATCGAAGTCACCAAATCCAGCGGGAACGTGCTGGTCGATTGGACGAAGATCGTCATCCTGGTCAACAAGAACACCGCTTCGGCAGCCGAAGTGCTGACCGCCGCGTTGAGCGAGAATCTTGGAACGAAAGTATCGATCGTCGGAACCCTGACCTATGGCAAAGGAACCGTTCAGACGCAGCGTCCTTTCCCCGACCAAAGCATCCTTAAATATACCATCGCCCAATGGCTGACCCCGAAAGGCGAGAAAATCGACGGAGTCGGGATCACCCCGAACTTCGTCGTGGAACTGCCGGCGATTTTGGAACATGGCTTCGCCACGCTGAAGGAAGGCGAAACGGTGAAACCCGACGCGGTCAACCCCGCCATCGTCTCCTTACAGGAAGCGCTGAAATTCTTGGGATACACGAAGGTCGACCGGATCGATGGCTATTATTCGCCGAAATCAGTCGAAGACTTCAAAGCCTACCAAGCGACATACAAAATGACTGCCGACGGGATCGTGACGCCTGAATGGCTGAGTAAGCTCCATTCCGACGTTGTCCGCATCTGGCATGATGAAATGGGCACGCGCGATACCCAGATGACCAAAGCGCTTGAAGTCGTCCATGGATGAAAAATTCGAACTCGTAAGTAAATTCCAACCGACCGGAGACCAGCCGCAAGCGATTCGCGAACTGATCGCCGGTTTGACTGCGCAGAAACGTGCCCAGGTGCTTTTGGGTGCGACCGGGACCGGGAAAACCTTCACGATCGGCAACGTCATCGCGGCCGTCAATAAACCGACGCTGGTGTTCGTCCACAATAAGACCTTGGCCGGACAATTATACTCCGAATTCAAAGACCTCTTTCCGCATAACCGGGTCGAGTATTTCGTTTCCAATTTCGATTACTATCAGCCCGAAGCCTATATGCCGAAAACCGATACCTATATCGAAAAGACCGCGATGATCAACGAAGAACTGGATATGTTGCGGATGGCATCGATCAACTCGGTGCTGGAACGCCGCGATGTCATCATCGTCGCTTCCGTCGCCTGCATTTACGCTTCCTCCGATCCCGAACTCTACCGCAACATGTTTTTTACGATCCGGGTCGGCGAAACGGTCGTCCGCAAGGAATTGTTGGGAAAACTGGTCGAACGCCAGTATACCCGCAATGATCTCGACCAGAAGCGCGGTACCTTCCGGGTCCACGGCGATGTGATTGAGGTACGCTTAGGCTATACCGAACAATTCAATCTGCGCATCGAACTCTTCGACAACGAGATCGAACGCATCGCGGAAGTCGATCCGGTCACCGGAAAGATACTCAACGCGTTCAGCGTGTATAATGTATTTCCTGCGAAAGAATATGCCCGACCCAAAGAACAGATCCTGCAAGCTTGTCTGAATATCGAAGCGGAACTTGAAGTGCGGCTGGCTGAGTTCGAGAAGAACGGTCAATTACTTGAGAAACAACGGTTAGAACAGCGAACCCGCTACGATGTGGAAGCATTACGTGAATTCGGCATGTGTCCGGGCATCGAAAACTATTCGATGCATATCGACGGCCGACAGCCGGGTCAGCGTCCCTATAATCTGTTCGATTATTTCCCCGAGGATTATCTGCTCGTCATCGATGAATCGCATGCCAGCGTACCACAAGTACGCGGGATGTTCAACGGCGACCGGGCCAGGAAAGAGACCTTGGTGAAATACGGATTCAGATTACCGAGTGCATTGGAAAACCGCCCGATGCGGTTTGACGAATTTGAAAAGCAGATCAACCAGGTCATCTTCACTTCGGCGACGCCGGGGAATTATGAACTCGAATTGACGAATAACCAAGTCGTCGAGCAGATCATCCGTCCGACAGGACTGGTCGATCCCAAGGTGTTGGTCCGTCCTTCACATGGACAGATCGACGATCTGATGGATGAGATCCGTCTGCGGATTCAACGTAACGAACGCACCCTCATCACCACCTTGACCGTCAAGATGGCTGAAGAGTTGACCGCTTATCTGAAACGCGCTAATTTCAAGGTTTCCTATCTCCACCATGAAACATTGACGCTGGAGCGGATCGAGATCCTGCGCGATCTGCGCAAAGGGAAATACGACGTATTGGTCGGCATCAACCTGCTGCGCGAAGGATTGGATCTTCCCGAAGTATCCCTCGTCGCGATTCTGGACGCCGACAAGGAAGGGTTCCTGCGTTCCGAACGTTCGTTGATCCAGACGATCGGACGTGCGGCGCGCAACTCCGACGGCACCGTCATTTTGTATGCGGATAAAATAACCGATTCGATGGAGAAAGCGATGCGCGAGACCAACCGGCGCAGAGCGATCCAGGAAGCGCACAATATCGAACATGGCATCACACCGACGACGATCGTCAAAGAGATCCAGGATGTCATCCGAGGCAAAGAGACGCAGGAAATGGCCGCCAAACTGCTGAAGAAGAAATCCAGAGTAAGCAAGACGGAGCGCGAAAAACTCATCACCAGTCTGGAAGCCGAGATGCACGACGCGGCGAAAGTCCTCGATTTCGAGCGGGCGGCCGAATTGCGCGATGTCATCCTTGAGCTGAAGAGCGAAAGCTGACTTGAAAAAAATTCAAGTAAATCCGGTGTTCCCAAAGACAAAAGAAGAGCACGTGTTGTATAATGATAAGGCAGAGGTAACGCCATGAATCAAGACTTTATCGTAATCAAAGGTGCGCGCGAGAACAATCTCAAAAACATCGATCTGAAAATCCCCCGTAACCAACTGGTCATCATGACCGGACTGTCAGGGAGCGGAAAAACATCCTTGGCATTCGATACGATCTACGCCGAAGGGCAGCGTCGTTATGTCGAGTCTTTAAGCGCCTATGCGAGGCAGTTTCTGGGGAATACCGAAAAACCGGATGTAGACCTGATCGAAGGCTTGTCGCCTTCGATTTCCATCGACCAGAAGACGACCTCCAATAATCCGCGTTCCACCGTCGGGACGGTCACGGAAATCTACGACTACCTGAGGCTGCTGTATGCCAGGGTCGGGATCCCGTATTGTCCCAATCATGATGAACCGATTGTATCCCAGACGATCCGCCAGATGGTGGACCGTGTTTTGGCGAGCGAAGACGGAGCCAGATTGAATATCCTGGCACCGGTCCAACGTCAAGCCAAAGGGACGCATAAGGAACTTTTCGAAAAACTGCGTAAAGACGGATATATCCGGGTACGCGTCAACGGCGACATCAAACTGCTGGAAGACGAGATCACCTTGGAGAAAAACAAGAAACATGACATCGATGTCGTCGTCGACCGGATCGTGAAACAAGCCGACAGCGGTTCGCGTCTGCATGATTCCTTGGAAGTCGCGCTCAAATTGGCCGGCGGATTGGCGATCGTCGACAACGGCCATGAAGAACTGCTTTTCTCAAGCAATTACTCGTGTCCGAAATGCGGGTTCTCGATTCCGATTATGGAACCGCGCTTGTTTTCGTTCAACTCCCCGCTAGGCGCGTGCGCTACCTGCAAGGGTTTGGGCGTCACCCAGAAGGTCGACGTGGATTATCTGATCCCCGATCGTTCCAAATCGATTTCGCAAGGCGGGATCGTCTATTATAAAAACATCCTTGACAGTGAAAATATCGAGTGGCAGAGTTTCCGCATCTTGTGCGATACCTATAAGATTCCGCGCGATGTGCCGATCGCGAAACTCACCCCGAAACAATTGGACATCCTCTTGATCGGTTCCCCCGAGCCGGTCAAATATACGATCGAATCGCGTTCCGGCAATGTGTTCACCCGTTTCGATATCATCGAAGGGGTCAAATCCATGATCGAACGGCGATTCATGGAAACCACTTCCTCGATGGCGCGCGAATGGTATGCGACCTTCATGGCCGAATCACCATGTCCTGATTGTTCGGGGAAACGTCTCAACGAAATGGCCTTGGCGGTGCGGGTCGGAAGCAAGGATATCAACGCCTGGACACGCATGAGCGTCAAACAAGCGTTGATCTATATGGAAAACCTGAAATTAGGACAGATGCAGACGGAGATCGCCCGCCTTGTCCTCAAAGAACTCACGGAACGGCTGACGTTTTTGAAAGATGTCGGCTTGGAATATCTCACCTTGGACCGCATCGCCGGTTCACTCTCAGGCGGCGAAGCGCAGCGTATCCGCTTAGCCACGCAGATCGGTTCGCATCTGACGGGCGTCCTCTACGTCCTGGACGAACCTTCGATCGGCCTGCATCAGCGCGACAACCACAAGCTCGTCAACACCCTTAAGAATATGCGTGATCTGGGGAACTCCCTGATCGTCGTCGAACATGACGAAGAAACGATGTTGGAGAGCGACTATATCATCGATATCGGTCCCGGAGCCGGTCTGCATGGCGGCGAAGTCGTCGCGATGGGGACGCCGGCCGAAGTGATGGCGCATCCCACCTCGATCACCGGTATGTTCCTGTCGGGCCGCATGTCCAATCCGATCCCCACTCAGCGCCGCCCGGGCAACGGGCTGTTTCTGAAGGTCAAAGGAGCACGCGAAAACAACCTGAAGAATATCAATGTGGACTTCCCGCTGGGGACCTTCATTTGCGTCACCGGCGTGTCGGGCAGCGGTAAATCATCGCTGGTCAACGAAGTGCTGGGAAAAGCCCTCTCGCATCATATGGGTCGGCCGAAAGTGAAACCCGGGCTGCACGATGAAATCCTGGGTATGGACGAAGTCGACAAACTCATCGAAATCGACCAGGATCCGATCGGACGCACCCCGCGTTCCAATCCGGTCACCTATACCGGCATCTTCGACGATATCCGCGAACTCTTCGCGATGACGCCGTTAGCGAAAATCAAAGGTTACGATAAAGGCCGTTTCTCCTTCAACGTGCGCGGCGGACGCTGCGAACTTTGTCAGGGGGACGGTGTCAAACGCATCTCGATGCATTTCCTGCCCGATGTCTATGTACCCTGCGAAGAATGCGAAGGGAAACGCTATAACGACGAAACCCTGGAAGTCCTCTATAAAGGCAAGAACATCCATGATGTGCTGGAGATGACGGTCGAAGAAGGGATGGAGTTCTTCGCGCCGATCCCCAAAGTCCGCCATCGTCTGCAGACCCTGTTCGAAGTCGGACTGGGCTACATCAAATTAGGCCAATCCGCCACCACGCTTTCCGGCGGTGAAGCGCAGCGCGTCAAACTCGCATCCGAATTGCAGCGTAAAGCGACCGGCAAGACGGTGTTCATCCTGGATGAACCCACCACCGGGCTGCACAGCTACGATGTCGGGAAACTGCTGATCGTGCTGCAGAAGATCGTCGACAACGGCGATACCGTCATCGTCATCGAACACAATCTCGACATCATCAAGAATGCCGACGTAGTGATCGATCTGGGGCCGGAAGGCGGCGATGAAGGAGGTTATCTCCTGCAGGTCGGCACACCTGAAGCAGTGATGGAGAACGCAGACAGCTACACCGGACAATACCTCAAACACGTCCTGGTTGAAAGGAGATAACATGGATTTCGAAGGAAAAGCATTGATGTCCGACCTGAAGAAGTTCTTTGATTTTGAACAATTGACGGGCAACGAGGATTCGCTGAACCGCTGGGTCGTCGTCCCGGACATCAACCGTCCCGGACTCGAACTTACCGGTTATTTCGAATATACCGAACCCAAACGCGTCGTCATTCTTGGCAACAAGGAAGTCACGTTCATCCGCCTGATGTCCGAAGCCGACCAACGGCATGTGTTCGACCGTCTGACCGACGAATATACGCCGGCCATCATCATCTCGCGCCAGCTGGAATGTCCGCCGATTCTGTATGAGATCGCGGACTACAAGAATTTCCCGATTTTCCGCACCAGCCTGGCGACCTATCGGGTCATGGTCGACGTCATTTCCTACCTTGACGAAAAGCTGAGTCCCGCGGATAATATCCATGGCGTCCTGATGAATGTCTTTGGGAAAGGTGTCCTGATCACCGGTGAAAGCGGGATGGGGAAATCCGAAATCGCGCTTGAGCTGATCCGAAAGGGGCATATTTTGGTTGCTGACGACCGCGTCGATGTCGTGCGCATCCATAACACGATCTTCGGGCAAGCTCCTGATTTATTACGCGGGATGCTTGAAATCCGCGGGATCGGTATCATCGATGTGACCAGCATGTTCGGCGCCGCGGCGCTGTTGGATCGTACGAAAGTCGATTTCGTCGTCGATCTGCAGAAATGGGACGACAAGATTGAATATGATCGTCTCGGCATCGACGACGACGGGATCCTTACGATCCTCGACCTCACGGTCCCGCGCCTGATTTTCCCGGTCAAGGAAGGCCGCAATATGGCCGTCCTGGTCGAATCCGCGGTTATCGATTTCACGCTTAAGCAAAAAGGCATCAACAACGCGAAAGAATTCGAAAAGCGCGTCTATAACTTCATCGCCAATCAAAACAAGTAGGAGGATTCAATGATGAAATTTTTTCCGGATGTATCGACCGTCCTTGAAGTCGGTCCGATCGCGATCAAATGGTACGCGGTCCTGATTCTTACCGGTGCGTTCGCCGCGTATTACGTATCCGGCCGCAATATCAAGAAACTCGGTTACCCCGACAGTCTGATCGACGATCTGTTTTTCGGATGTCTGCTTTCCGGCGTCGTCGGATCGCGTCTCTGGTATGTCGCATTCTATAATCCTTCCTATTATCTGGCCCACCCGTTGGAAATCCTGATGACGTGGCAGGGCGGATTGGCGATCCAAGGCGGTTTGGTGCTTGGAGCACTCTTCGCCTATTGGTTCTTGCGGCGCAAGAAAATCAGTTTCATGCGCTTGGCCGACGCGATCGTGCCGTCCATCCTGATCGCCCAGGCATTGGGCCGCTGGGGCAATTTCATGAATCAGGAAGCCTACGGGGGCGTCGTTTCCGAAAGTTTCTATAAATATTTCCCGTCCTTCATCAAGAACATGATGTATATCGAAGGGTCCTATCGTATGCCGACTTTCCTTTACGAAAGCGCATTGAATATCCTGGGTTTCATCCTGATTTATTTCGTCTACGCGCAATACACGAAATCCCGCAAACGCGGCGATCTGGTGTATGCCTATCTGATGTGGTATGGCATCACCCGCTTCTGGGTTGAAGGACTGCGCACCGACAGTCTCATGTTCATGGGATTCAGGACGGCGCAAGTGACCTCGGTCGTCTTCATCCTGATCGGAACCTTGGGCATGCTGGGGGTTTACCACAAGCTCTTCAAAGCGAAGAAACCCGTCATTCTGTTCGATCTGGACGGAACGTTGCTGGATACGGAAAAAGCCATCCTGGCGAGTTATTCCCAGGTTTTGAAGGAATATCGTCCAGAGTTGGAAGTCAGCCAGGAAGAATTGCTTGAACTTCTTGGGCCGACTTTGAACACAGGTTTCGCGAAATATCTCAAAACGGAAGAAATCGAAGGAGCGATGCAACGCTACCGCGAACTCAACATCCAATTCCATCCGACCCATGTCTCGATCATCGACGGCGCGAAAGAGGTCATCGAACAATTGAAAGCCGAAGGATATCGCGTGGGGATCGTCTCCTCGAAGAAAAAAGAAGTCTGCTTATTGGGTCTGTCTCAATTCGGCATGCAGGATGAATTTGAAACGATCATCGGACATGACGAAGTCAAGAAACACAAACCCGATCCGGAAGGCATCTTCAACGCCTGCCGTGAAATGGGTGTCGGACATGACAGCGTCGTCTATGTCGGGGATTCCGCGACCGATGTATTGGCTGCGCAGAACGGCGGCGTCTACTCGATCGGATTGATCTTCAACGCGGAGCGCAAAGAAACACTGATCGCTTCGAAACCGAATAGAATCATCGAAAAATTGTCGGAAATACCGGCCATACTGAAGGAGGACATCTCATGGACAAGCTCTACGACATAGTTATCGTCGGCGCAGGTCCGGCCGGCATGACCGCGGCGATCTACGCCAAACGGGCAGGATTGGAAGTCATCATGTTCGAGAACTCCGCGCCGGGCGGCAAACTGGTCAAAACCTTCGAAATCGACAACTGGCCGGGTAATCCGAACATCTCCGGCGTCGATTTGGCGCTGCAGATGCTTGCGCATACCGAAAAACTGGAAATCGAGACCGAATATACCGGAGTCAAAGAAGTGATCGACGGGAAAATCAAGCAAGTCGTCACCGAAGACGGACGGACATTTCAAACCCGCGCCCTCATCATCGCGACCGGAACCGTTGAAAACCAGATGAATATCCCCGGTGAAGCCAAATGCATCGGACACGGCGTCAGTTTCTGTGCCGTCTGCGACGGAGCCTTCTATAAGAAAAAAGAAGTCGTCGTCATCGGCGGAGGCAATTCGGCACTGGAAGAATCGCTGTATCTGACCCAGTTCGCCGACAAAGTCACCATCGTCATCCGGCGGAATGTCTTCCGCGGTGATCTGATGGCGCAAAAAGCGGTGCTGGCCCATCCGAAAATCGAAGTGCTCCGCAAGCATATTCCGATCGAAGTATTGAATGTCGATAAAAAAGTCACCGGCATCCGTCTGCAGAACGTTGACACCAAAGAAATGATCGATCTGAAGTGCGACGGCATCTTCCCGTATATCGGGGCGAAAGCATCCACCAAGTTCGTTGAAAATCTGGGCATCTGCACCGAAGACGGCTACATCCAGGTCAACGAAAAAATGTCGACCTGCATTCCCGGCATCTATGCCGCGGGGGATGTCACCGTGAAACCGTTGCGTCAGATCGTCACGGCGACTGCCGACGGAGCTGTCGCAGCCCAGATGGCTTTCAACTATATCAAAGAATTCGTTCAGATTTAACCATCAAAGAAAGCGAGGCCAACTATGAAACGTGTCATTTGTCTATTGGCGGATGGTTTCGAAGAAACAGAAGCCATCGCGACCATCGATGTACTTCGCCGTGCGGGATGCATCGTCGATCTGGTATCGATGGGTGAAAACCGGACGGTCATTGGATCCCACAAGATCACGATTACCGCGGACCGGACCTGGAATTCGAATCTGAGAGACTACGATCTCTTGTTTTTACCGGGCGGCCAGCCGGGAACCAATAATCTGGCGGCTGATCCGCGTGTTCTCGGCATGGTACGGGAATTCCGCGATCTGGGGAAATTCGTCACCGCAATCTGCGCGGCACCTGCCGTATTGGCGAAAGCCGGGATCCTTGAAGATATCAACGTCACTTCCTACCCGACAGACAATCAATACGAAATCTTCAAAGGTGCGCATTACCAGGAAGATCTGGTCGTACGCGACGGCAACATCATCACCAGCCGTGGGGTCGGGACGGTCTTCCACTTCGCTTACGCATTGGTCGACGCCTTGGGATTGAAGAGCGAACCCCTGAAAAAAGCCATGTTGTTTACGCTGGCTCATCCGAAACGTTAGGCGACACCCGTCGCCTTTTTTACTGCCCGTGTCAGTTGTGAAACGCCCGGGTGCGTGGTAGAATAAACACGAGGTGAACGCCATGAACAAGAAACGGATTCTACTCATCACCGGGATGTCGGGCGCAGGGAAAACCAGCGTCATGGGCATTCTGGAAGATATGGGATACCACTGCATCGACCAATTTCCGGTCAAACTATTGAATAACTTCGCATTGATGTTGGGGCAGGAAAGCGATCCGCGTTATGATTTCATCGCGATGGCCACCAACTTGAACGAATTCACGGAGTTCCGCCGCAAATTCGACGGTATGGACATGGATGTCCGGGTCTTGATTTTGGACTGCAACGCCGACGAATTACTGCGACGCTACAAATATACACGGCGTACCCATCCGATGTTGATCTCCAACAAGGCGACGACGTTGGAAGACGCGATCTATTACGAAGGCGAATTGCTGAAGGATTTGAAAGATATGGCCTATCTTACGATCGATACGACCTTTTTGAAAAGCAACGAACTGAAGTCGAAAATCAACCAGTATTTCGCAATGTCGAACCAACCATCGTTCTCGATCAGTTTCATCTCGTTCGGATATAAGAACGGTGTGCCGATGGACGCGGATCTCCTGTTCGATGTCCGTTTTCTGCCGAATCCATATTGGGTCGAAGAACTTCGCCCCTTTTCCGGCAACGACGCATGCGTCGCCGATTACGTGTTAGCGTCCGAACAAACCAAGGTACTCCTAGAGAAACTCACCGCTTTTCTCGATTATGCCTTCAAGGAATATGTCGCGGAAGGGAAGAACCACTTCACGGTCGGCATCGGCTGCACCGGCGGACAACACCGTTCGGTCGTCATCACCAACTGGCTGTTCGAACATTACGGAAAAGATTATCATGTCTACAGAGAGCATCGGGATGTGAGGGCTTGACCATGGAAGAGAAGAAACGCGTCGTGGTTTTGGGCGGCGGGACCGGCCAAGCCACCATGTTGCGCGGACTCAAAAATATCGAAGGCATTTGTCTGACGGCGATCGTCACGGTCGCGGACGATGGCGGAAGCACGGGGCGTTTACGCCGCAGTTTCCATATCCCCGCGATGGGCGATCTTCGCAATGTCATGATCGCCTTGGCCGAAAGCGAAAGTGTCTTGTCGAATCTGATGGGCTACCGTTTTGAAGACTCGCCGGAATCCACCGAACTCGAAGGGCATAATCTCGGCAATCTGATTCTGACCGCCCTGACGCAGACTAGCGGCAGTTTCATGGAGGCGATATCGCAGATTTCGAAAGTCCTCAATGTGAAAGGCGACATCCTGCCTTCGACCAGCCAGGTCATCACATTATTCGCGGAGATGGAAGACGGCACGATTGTGCGCGGCGAATCCAACATCCCGAAACGGCGCAACCGGATCCGCAATGTGTTTTACGACCGTGAAGTCCATGCCACCCGCCAAGCGCTTGAAGCGCTGGAAAACGCCGATTACATTTTGTATGGGATCGGTTCGCTTTATACCAGCATCCTGCCCAATCTCATCATACGGGAAATCTCCGATACGATACGCAACAGTAAAGCCGTCAAAATCTACTTCTGCAACGCGATGACCCAACCGGGTGAAACCGCGGGTTACTGTATGGAAGAACATGTCGCGGCGATCAAGGAACATGGGGAGAATCCGGTCGACATCGTCGTCTTCGCGGATGACGAAATCCCCCCCGAAGTCATGGACCGTTATGTGGATACCGATGCGCAACGCGTCCTGATGGGCGAAACGGAACATCCCTATCTGGTCATATCCACGAAACTTTTACGTTTCGACGGCGGATTGGTCCGCCATGATTCCGAAAAGATCCAATATGTCATGGAGTATCTCATGCAAAGCGAGGCGATGAAATGTCTTTTACCACCGATGTAAAAGCGGAGATCGCCCAGAATACTCTGGAAACCGGCGCGATGCGCGCCCAGGCAGCCGCCTTGATCCAACTCTGTTCCTCGATTTCGATCAGCAGCGAAGGCATGCAGTTGATCATACGAACCGAAAACGCGGCGACCGCCAAACGGATCTTCAAACTGTTGAAGGATTTGTATAAAGTTCCGACCGAATTGTCGGTCATCCGCAAAATGAAACTCAAGAAAAACAATATCTATACGCTTACCGTGGTTTCACAAGTCCGCGAAGTACTGGAGGACTTGGGCCTTTTTACGGACAAGGGTCTGCAATCCCATCCTGCCCGATCGCTGGTCGCCAAGGAAAGCGGTTCGCGCGCCTATCTCGCCGGTGCTTTCTTGGCATCCGGCAGTGTGAACTCTCCGCAAAAATCGAACTATCATCTTGAGATCGTGACGCAGGAAGAAGAACATGCCAAATTTATCGAGAAACTGATGCGACGTTTCGATCTGCCGGCCAAGACGATCAAACGGCGCAAGCAGCATGTCGTCTATCTGAAAGCATCGGACAAGATCAGCGATTTCCTGCGCCTGTGCAGCGCCAACAACGCTGTGCTGGATTTCGAGGAGATCCGCATCGAGCGTGATTTCCACAATTCACTGACGAGACTGGACAACTGCGAAGTCGCCAATGAGATGAAAAGCCAGGAAGCGGCGCGCAAACAGATCGAAGCGATCGAAAAACTGCGGGCGCACGGAAAGCTGGAAATGCTGGAATTGAAGCTGCGCGAGATCGCTGAACTGCGCATCGACTTCACCGAACTAAGTCTGAATGAGCTTTGCGAAGAGTACGAGATCCGTACCGGAACGATCATGTCGAAGTCAGGAATGAAGCATCGTTTCACCAAAATCATGGAAATCGCCGACAAAATTGTGTAAAACATTGTGAAAAACGGGATTTGTGCTAAAGATGGCGGAATTGTTTGGTATAATGAATCGGTTATAAAAATGTGAGGTATCCCATGAGAATAGCCCGACTATTAATGAAAACATGCGCGATCGTCCTGCTCGTCTTCACGTTGGCGACCAGCCGGCTTTTACCGCTGATGTATCTTCTCGCAATCGGAGCGGTTGAAATCCTATTGCTTTTGCTTGTCTGGAAACGTAAAGTGATCCAGATTTTCGTCGTCATTTTGATGTTGATCACATCGTCCGGACTCTTATATGTGGAATTCGTCGCCCAGAAGATCATCAATTACGATCCCAATATCGCCAATACGATCTCGTTCTTCGTGCCGATCGATTCGAAGATCACATCGATCAAAAGCGCGGTGAAAAACAAAGCTAATATCGGTTACAGCACATTGCTGGATGATAAAGTCGTCACGTTCATCGACGAAAAACTGGCCGAAAACAAATATACCGATAAAATGGTTTCGTTCGACGGGATTGCCGACGGAATCGCGAACCTGTATGACGGCACCTACAAGATCCTCGCCGTCGACCAGGGATATCTTTCCTCCGTCCAACAATACGATCCGGAATTCCTGACCAAGACCAAAGTCATCTGGAGTATCACGAAAACCGATGAAATCATCAACCTAACACAGGCGAATGTGACGAAAGAACCGTTCGTCATCTATATCGCGGGGGTCGACAACCGGGATGAATTCCAAGCCAACCGCCACGACGTCAATATCATGGCGGTCGTGGATCCGATCAAACATGTCATCACGATGGTATCCGTTCCGCGTGACGCGTATGTCCAACTGGGATGCAAAACCCGTACCGCGATGGATAAACTGACCCATGCCGGTGTTTACGGTATGGATTGCGCCATCAAGACGATGCAGAATCTGCTGGGCGTCGACGTCAATTATTACGCGCAAGTAGGCTTCGACACCGTCACGAATCTGGTCGCGGCGTTAGGCACGATCGAAGTGAATCTCGATGAAGGGTTCGTCGTCGGCGGATATACCTTCAAAAAAGGCATGAATACATTGGATAAAAACTCCGCTTTGATGGTCGCACGTGCCCGTTATGCGTTCAAGAAAGGCGACCAGCAACGCATCATCAACCAACAGGAAGTACTCAAAGGCATCATCAACAAGCTGCTTCAACCGTCTTCATTGACTAAAATCCAAGGGATCATCAAATCCGTCGAAGGCACGGTCAAGACAAACATGACCGGCGACGAAATGTTCGCATTGATCCGCATGCAGATCATGAACATGCAGGGCTGGACCTTCAATCAATCGACGGTCACCGGCAAAGATGCTTCTTTGCCTTCCTATGCCATGGGAGGACGCAGTCTTTATATGGTCGTGCTGGATAAGACAAGTCTGGATACCGCAAAAGCGACGTTGCAGGCAGCGCTGGTCAAATAAATAATTCAGGAGGAAAAGGAATAATGGAAAAAGTTAAATCCGCTTTACTCATGATGTTGGATCTGTTGATTGTCGTTTCCAGCTATTTCATCGCGGTATGGATACGCATGGACTTGTCTTTCCGTGTCCTCTATTTCTATAACGTGTTCGTTTCGAAAATCTGGCTGATTCTCATCGTATATTTCATCGTCTTCAAACTGATGAAGATCGATAAATCCATCCGCATGCTGGCTTCCGTCAATGAAGCCGTCAGCATTTCGATCGCTGGCTCGCTTGGGGCTGCCATCACCTATCTCATCCTGCTCGCGATGAACTTCACGCCGGTCCCGCGCAGCATCTATCTGGTGCAGGCGGTCATCGTGATCCTTTTATTGGAATTCCTGCGTTTCTCCTATCGCATTTATAATATGATGCAGATCAAGGCGCAATCGATGGGAACCGACTATGCCCGTACGATCATCGTCGGGGCAGGTGCCGCCGGATTGATGTTACTGAAGGAAATCACCTCCAACAAGATCTATAAAAACCGCATCATCGGCTTTTTGGATGACGATAAATCGAAAGTCGGGAAATCAGTCAACGGGATCAAGGTGCTCGGTACGACCGCGGATCTGCAGGGCGTCGCCAATTCCCAACAAATCGAGATGATCTACATCGCATTGCCCAGCGTTTCGCTGCAGGAACAGAAGAACATTTTGGAAAAGTGCTACGAAACGGGATGCAAGGTGCGGGTTCTGACCTCCTCGCAGGATATGCTCTCTTCCAAAGGGATTCGCCGTTCATTGCGTGAAATCGGGATCGAAGACTTGCTTGGACGTCAATCCATCAACCTCGACAATGATCTCATCAAAGTCTTTGTGGAAAACAAAACAGTCTTGGTGACCGGTGCGGCCGGATCGATCGGCAGCGAGCTCTGCCGCCAAATCATCCATCTCCATCCACGGACCTTATTGATGATCGATATCAACGAAAACGGATTGTATGACCTTCAGATGGAATTCAATATGATGCGGCGCGACGGACAATTGCCGGAAGATATCCTGTATCTGCCGCTGATCACGTCGATCCGCGATTACCAGGCGCTCGAACGCATCTTCAGCGCGTATCATCCGCAGATCGTATTCCACGCGGCGGCGCACAAACATGTCCCCTTGATGGAAGACATGCCGATCGAAGCCGTCAAAAACAACATCTTCGGCACCCACAATTTATTGAGCGTCGCGGACAAATATGAAGTCGAACGTTTCGTTTCGATCTCCACTGACAAAGCCGTGAATCCGACCAATGTCATGGGTGCGACCAAACGCTTCGTCGAAAAGATGATTCAGTCGATGGATCCGCATTCGAAGACGAAATTCGTCGCCGTACGATTCGGCAACGTACTGGGTTCCAACGGATCGATCATCCCTTTATTCAAAAAACAGATCGCCAACGGAGGACCGCTGACGATCACCGATAAAAACATCATCCGTTATTTCATGACGATCCCGGAAGCGGTATCGCTCGTACTGCAGGCAGCGACCTACGGAAACGGGGGCGAAATCTTCGTTCTGGATATGGGCCAGCCGGTCAAGATCATCGACCTGGCGGAAAAGATGATCCGTCTGGCAGGATATGTCCCGTATACCGACATCCAAATCAAAGAGATCGGATTGCGGCCGGGCGAGAAACTGTACGAAGAACTCCACCTCAACAAAGAAGATGTCACCACCACCCCGAACCATATGATCTTCGTCGCCCATCCGCTGAGTATTTCCCAGGAAAAGGTGAAAGATGACTTGAACCTGCTGCAGGAAGTGATCGACCGCCCCGATGTGGATGACGAAGCGATCATCGAAGCATTACAGAAAGTCGTCGAAAGCTATACGCCGAACCGAAAAGGAGTCGCCATCCATGTCCAAGACAATGAAACGATGGATTGATTTCATCCTGTCGCTGGGCGGAATCCTGGTCCTCTCGCCCTTGCTGATTTTCATCGCGCTCTGGATCAAACTGGATTCGAAAGGTCCGGTCTTTTTCACTCAGAAACGCGTCGGCATAAACAAAGCGACATTCCTGATCTACAAGTTCCGCACGATGCGGACCGATACCCCCAAAGATACGCCGACGCATCTGTTGTCGGATGCGACTCGCTTCATCACGAAATCAGGCGCGTTCTTACGCAAGACAAGCCTGGATGAACTGCCCCAGCTCTTCAATATTCTATTCGGTCAGATGTCGGTCATCGGACCCCGTCCGGCGTTATGGAATCAGTTCGATCTGATCGCCGAACGTGATTTATACGGTGCCAACGATGTGCGTCCGGGACTTACCGGATGGGCGCAGATCAACGGACGCGACGAATTGCCGATCGATGTCAAAGCGAAACTTGACGGCGAGTATGTCAAACGTATGAGTCTACGCTTCGATGCGGAAATCTTCTTCAAGACGATTTTCAGCGTTTTGCGTTCCGAAGGCGTCAAAGAAGGCGCCCACGATCGCAAGGAGGACTGAAATGTTAGCCATCACAGCCGTATCCGGACATTCCGCCTATTATTTTCTTAAGGATCTTGAGGAAATTGGATATCAGGGGAAAATCAGAGGAATCAAACGGGCATCCAGCGATATCCGCCAACTCGACGGATTGAAATTGGATATCGACTATGTCGACGCGGATTTCGCGGATCTCAACAGTATGACGGATGCTTTACAGGGCGTCGATACGTTGCTGCATATCGCCCCCAATACGCTCTCCCATAAAGTCGCCGACGCAGCCATCGCTGCCGGGGTGAACTGGATGATCAGTGTCCAGACGACGGGGAAATTCTCGGGGTTCAAAAGCGCCGCGGAGCTTTATCTGAAGATCGATGAAGAGCTGTTATCCAAACAAGACAAAATCAAACTGACCGTCGTCTATCCGACGATGATCTACGGATCGCGGATGGACAAGAACATCAGCCGTCTGATCGGATATATCGACACCCATGTTTTCTTCCCGATCTTCGGTGCCGGAAACAATCTGATGCGTCCGGTTGCGGGCAGCGATCTGGCGAAAGCCTATCTGCAGATCCTGAACCATCCGGTTGAAACCCAAGGCAAGGAATATGTCCTTTCCGGCGCACAGCCGATCAAATACCGGGATATGCTGAAACTGGTCGCGAAAAATCTAAAGAGACATACGATTTTCATCCCGATCCCGCTGAACCTCTCGATCTTCCTGGCCCGCATTTACAATACCTTGTTCAAACGGGCCTTGATCTCGGTCGAACAAGTGCAGCGTATGCAGGAAGACAAAGCGTATCCGCATGACGCTGCGACGCGTGATTTCGGATATGATCCGATGACTTTTGAGGAAGGCATTCGCATCGAATGCGAAGAATATAAGAAGCGGAGAAACAAATGAAGATTCTGTTGGTCAGCCAGTATTACCACCCCGAACGATTCAAAGTCACGGAACTTGCCGAGGAACTTTTCAAGCGCGGCTATGAGGTGGATGTCCTTACCGGTTTGCCGAACTATCCCGAAGGGGAAATATTGGAAGACTATAAACACGGGAAGAACCGCAATCAGGTGATCAACGGCGTCAATGTGATCCGTGTCCCGCTGATCGGACGCAAAACCGGCAAGCTGTACCTGTCGCTTAACTATCTCAGCTATGCGCTCAATGCGTCAATCAAAGCGTTGTTTCTGCATAAGGAGTACGATCTGGTGATCGTCTATCAGCTTTCGCCGATCTTGATGGCCTTGCCGGCGATCGTCGTCAAATGGACCCACAAAATCCCGCTGGTCATGTATACCTTCGACCTATGGCCCGACAGTATCACGACTTTGGGCATCAAGCAAAACTCGCTCTTCTTCAAACTGGTCACGAACGTAAGCCGCTGGATCTATCGTAAAGCCGATGTCCAATGGGTCAGTTCCGCTTCGTTCAACGTCTATCTCAACCGTTTCACCGGATTAGGCAAAGAAATCGTGCATTTACCTCAATATGCCGAAGATCAATTCCGTCTGACGCCCAAAATACCGCAGAAAGAATTCATTTGTCTGTTTGCGGGAAATATGGGCAAGGCGCAAAGCATCGAGACGATCTTGGATGCGGCGAAACTTCTTGAGAATGAAAAAGATATCCGTTTCGAACTGGTCGGTTCGGGTTCCGATGTCGACCGGTTAATGGATCTGGCAACCTCGATGGCATTGAAGAATGTGCATTTTGCGGGCTCCCATCCGTTGGAGAAGATGCCTGATTTCTATCAGGAAGCCGATGTGTTCCTGGTGACCTTGTTCGATGATCCGGTGGTTTCCCTGACATTACCCGGGAAAGTGCAGACCTATATGGCTTCCGGTCGTCCGATCGTCGGAGCGGTGGGCGGCGAGACCGCGCAAGTGATCAGAGAAAGCCAAGGCGGACGCGTCGTCGCAAGCGGCGATTCCAAGGGGTTGGCCGAGCAGATCCTGTATTACTGCCGCAACCGGGATCAAGTTCGGATCGATGGTGAAAACGCGCGTAATTATTACGACCTGCATTTTCACAAAGAACAATTCTATGATACGATTTTAGCGCAGATCGAAAAGATTGCGACGCGGAAGGAGAACTATGTTCAAAAATAAAACACTTCTTATCACCGGAGGGACGGGATCATTCGGGAATGCGGTCATGAAACGCTTCCTGAATACCGACATCAAGGAAATCCGCATCTTCTCGCGGGATGAAAAGAAACAGGACGATATGCGGAAACTGTATAACAGCGACCGTCTGAAGTTCTATATCGGCGATGTACGCGATATTTCATCCATCAAGAACGCGATGTACGGAGTGGATTATCTGTTCCATGCGGCGGCGCTGAAACAAGTACCGTCCTGCGAATTCTTCCCGATGGAAGCCGTCAAGACCAATGTAATGGGTACGGACAACGTATTGACAGCCGCCATCGAGGCAGGCATCAAGAAAGTCATCTGTCTTTCAACCGATAAAGCCGCTTATCCGATCAACGCGATGGGCATTTCCAAAGCGATGATGGAGAAAGTGTTCGTCGCGAAATCGAAGACCAGCGACAAGACCGTCATCTGCGGAACCCGTTACGGGAACGTGATGGCTTCGCGTGGATCCGTCATTCCTTTATTCATCGATCAGATCAAAGCAAACAAACCGTTGACCGTCACCGACCCCAATATGACCCGTTTCCTGATGAGCCTTGACGAAGCGGTCGAATTGGTCCTCTTCGCGTATGAACATGCCCAGGCCGGCGATATCATGGTGCAGAAAAGCCCTGCGTCGACCGTCGGCGATCTCGCCCAAGCCGTCAAGGAGTTGTTTCATTCGGATGTGGAGATCCGCGTCATCGGAACACGGCATGGCGAAAAGCTCTATGAAACCCTGTTGACGAAGGAAGAATTCCTGGTCGCGGAAGACATGGGCGGATTCTATCGTGTCCCGGCCGACAAACGCGATCTCAACTATGATAAATTCTTCGTGGAAGGGGATGTCAAACTATCCCAGGACCATGAATACAATTCGCATAATACCCAACGCTTGAACATAGAGGAAATCAAACAACGTCTGCTTCAGCTCGACTATGTCAAAGAAGAATTGGAAAGCTGGAATAAACGATGAAGATATTGGTCACCGGGGCGAAAGGCTTCGTCGGCAAGAATCTGATCGCGACGCTGAACGCTCTGAAAACCCACGAGATATTCGAAGCGGATGTGGAAACCACACCCGAAGAGCTCGACCGCTTCACCCAAGAGTGCGAGTTCGTTTTCCATTTGGCCGGCGTCAACCGTCCGCAGAACACGGAAGAGTTCATGAGCGGGAATTTCGGTTTCACGAGCACGCTCCTTCAGCTGATGATCAGCCACAGCAACAAATCGCCGATCGTGATCACTTCCTCGATCCAGGCAGCCTTGGATAATCCTTATGGGATAAGCAAGAAAGCCGGCGAAGATCTGATGTTCCATTACCGCGAAACGCAGCGGGCGCCGATCTATGTCTATCGTTTGGCCAATCTGTTCGGGAAATGGTCGCGTCCGAACTACAACTCGGTCGTCGCGACGTTCTGCCATAACATCAGCCATGATCTGCCCATCCAGATTTCCAATCCGGCGGCGACCTTGGAACTTTGCCATATCGACGACGTGGTCCATGAGTTCGTCGAAGTATTGCACGGCCATGCCATCTATAACGGAAAATTCTGTGTCATCCCTTGGACGGTCACGGTCACATTACAGGAATTATCCGATAAACTCTATGCGTTCCGTGCGACGCGCGACAATCTGAACCTGCCGGTTTTCACCAGCCGTTTCGATCGTCAGCTCTACGGGACCTATCTTTCCTATCTGGAAACGGACAACTTCAATTACCTTTTGAAACAGAACGTTGATAACCGCGGCTGGCTGGCGGAGTTCATCAAATCGCCTGATTTCGGCCAGGTATTCGTGTCCAAGACGTTTCCCGGAATAACCCGGGGCAATCATTGGCACCATACCAAAGCCGAGAAGTTCCTGGTGGTCCACGGAAAAGGTGAAATACGTTTCCGTCATATCTTCTCGCATGATATCATCGTCTATCCGGTCGATGGCGACAAGCCCGAAGTATTGGATATCCCGACCGGGTATACCCACAGCATCACCAATACATCCGACCAGGACCTGATCACCTTGTTCTGGTCGACCGAAGTCTTTGACCCCAATCATCCCGATACCTATTACCAGGAGGTGTAGCATGTCCGCAAAACTCAAAGTCATGACCATCGTCGGCACACGTCCGGAAATCATCCGGCTGTCTTCCGTCATCAAGAAACTGGAAGCCGCCGTCCCCATCGAGCACATTCTGGTCCATACCGGGCAGAATTATGACTACGAACTCAATGAAGTCTTCTTCAAGGATTTCGCGTTGAGAAAACCGGATTATTTTTTGGATGCGGCGGTCGGCAGCGCGATCGAGACCATCGGGAACATCCTGATCAAGATCGACGCTGTGATGGATGAAGTGAAACCGGATGCGGTGCTGATCCTGGGTGATACCAACAGCTGTCTGTGCGCTATCGCGGCCAAACGCAAACACATCCCGATTTTCCATATGGAAGCCGGCAACCGTTGTTTCGACCAGCATGTGCCGGAAGAGACCAACCGCAAGATCGTCGACCATATCTCCGACATGAATCTGACTTACAGCGATATCGCCCGCGAATACCTGCTGCGTGAAGGCTTGCCTGCCGACCGTATCATCAAGACGGGATCGCCGATGTTCGAAGTGCTCAGCGAAAAGATGGATGAGATCGAAAAATCCGACGTAGTAAGCCGATTGGATTTGAAGGAAGGGCAATACTTCGTCGTTTCCGCCCATCGCGAAGAAAACATCAGTTCTCAAGAGAACTTCATGAATCTGGTGAAGACCTTGAACACGGTCGCGGAAACCTATCAGCTCCCGATCATCTTCTCGACCCATCCGCGGACCCGCAAGATGGTGGAAGCGAAGGGCATCACCTTCCATCCGCTGATTTCTCTATTAAAGCCACTAGGCTTCATCGATTATGTCAAACTGCAGAAAAGCGCCAAAGCGGTGTTGAGCGACAGCGGGACGATCAGTGAGGAAACCTCGATCCTGAAGCTCCGTTCGCTGAACATACGACAAGCCCACGAGCGTCCTGAAGCGATGGAAGAGGGTACGGTCATGATGGTCGGATTGAATCCCGAACGTGTCTTACAAGGCCTTGCATTGCTTGACCAACAGGATCCCTCATCCTTCAGACAGGTTAGCGACTACAGTATGCCCAACGTCTCCGACAAAGTCGTCCGTATCATCCTCTCCTATACCGATTATATCAACCGCGTCGTGTGGGATAAATAATGCGTATCCTGCAAGTCAACTCGGTCTGTGGCGTCGGAAGCACCGGTCGCATCGCCACCGATATCCATCATGAATTAACCGCGAACGGTCATGTCTCCATGATCGCTTTTGGCCGTAACGAAGCCAAAAACTGCGATAACGTCTATCGCATCGGTTTGATGAAAAACATCCTCGCGGATGTCTTCATGACCCGCGTATTCGACAGGCACGGAACGATGGGCAAACAAGCGACACGCGAATTCTGCGCGATGATCGACGCCTATCAACCCGATCTGGTGCATCTTCACAATATCCACGGTTACTATCTGAATATCGGGATGCTGATGCGGTATCTGAAATATAAGAACATCCCGGTCGTATGGACCCTGCATGACTGTTGGAGTTTCACCGGGCATTGCGCTTATTTCGATTTTCCGAAGTGCGATCGCTGGAAATACGCCTGCGGGAGTTGTCCGCGGCTGCATGATTATCCCGAAAGCTGGCTGCTGGACCATTCAAGACAAAATCTCGCATCGAAAAAAGAACTGTTTTCGGATTTCAAGAACCTGACGATCATCACACCCTCGCTTTGGCTGAAAGACTTGGTGAAGCAATCGTTCCTCGGTGTCTATCCGGTCGAAGTGATCAATAACGGGATCGACCTGACGAAATTCAGACCGGTGCCCTCCGATCTGCGCAGTCGATACGGATTGGAAGGGAAACGCGTCTATGTTTCCGTCGCGATGGTTTGGGATCGCAGGAAAGGTCTTGATGACCTGCTCGCCTTATCCAACCGATTGAACGACGATGAAAAACTGATCCTGATCGGGCTGGCTAAGAACCAGCTCGCGCAACTTCCTGCCAACATACTCGGAATCCAACGGACGAATTCCGTCGATGAACTCGCGGCTTTCTATGCGATGGCGGATGTCACCGTCGTACCCAGTTATGAAGACAACTATCCGACCGTCGTGTTGGAATCGCTGGCTTGCCACACCCCGGTCATCGCTTATCGCACCGGCGGGATTCCCGAGATGGGGGACGATCCTTACGTACGCCTGGTACCTAAAGGAGCGCTCGACGCACTGCTTACCCTGTTGCGTACAACGCCGTCCGATCTGCCGTGGGATCAGGATTTCTCACGCATGGACAAACAGGTTTCCGCGCTGGCCTATGTCGACCAGTATCAACGCATCCAAGGAAAGGTTGGGGAGTAACGATGTATTATCTGATGTTTCTTGTGCCGTTGGCGCTTCATCCGCTGAAAATCGACAATCGCATCAAAGGGATCCTGAATTCGGTCGCTTTGGGTTTGATGGCGATTTTCCGCTTCGGTGCGGGTTCTGATTACTTCTCGTACTCCTATCTTTATTATCTGTCCTCCAAATCATCGATCCTAAAATTATTTTCCACCTTGAAAGATCAGGAGATCGGATTCAAACTCCTGATGTTTCCTTTCCGATTCCTCCATCTGCCCTATGAAGCCTTCGTGGCATCGATCGCGATATTGATCATGACCTTGATGTATTTCTGGATCCAGAAGAACGCCAAATCCGTATCGCTGTCCTATCTGGTATATTATTCCTTCTTCTTCATGGTTTGGAACCTGAGTTCCCTACGTCAGGGACTGGTCATCACGATCGGCTGTTTCCTGCTCTTCAACCAACAGTTCCAATGGAAGTTCCGGACGAAGCTGCTTATCATCGGATCGCTTTGCCTGTTGCATATCACCGCGATCTTCTATCTGGTCTTCCTGCTGGCGGATCAGTTGAAGTGGGATAGGAAGAAACTGACCTATGTCGTGCTCGGTGCTTTATTGGTATCGCTCTTGCCGGTCGGAAACATCGCGCTTCTGATCGCCAAGATTCCTGTGTTCGCCCGCGTCGCGTCGTATATCGACCCGGCCACGGCACCGTTCGGATTCTGGGATATCAAATCCTTGCCGCGCTTGTTTCTGATCTTCATCGTGCTGTATCATTATGATCCGCTGATGAAAAAAGGGGTGCTGCCCGCTTATGTGATGAATTCCTACATCATCGGGATTTCGTTCTTCTTCATCCTGCGTTTCGACGATCTGATCGGCGCCCGCATTTCGATCTACGGATTCTTCCTTGCGGTGCTGATCCTTCCGGCGATCTTGGATCTCTACGATAAACGGAAATGGATCACGGTCGCCGCAACGACGGGATTCATCGCCATGTGCGCGCTTTATCTGCAGAAAGAACTCAGTGCGATGGCCCATCAGGCCGGCATCGAAGCCAAGGGCTATTATGTCCCGTATGTCACAATATTCCAAGAAAAAAGAGTTGGTTTTACAAACGACTACTATTATGCCAACAATTACAACAATTTCCTCGATGCACCTGCTTGTGTGGCTGAAATGACCAGATTCGCTGATAAACTTGAAATGAGGGAGTCGACGATCAAAGATAACTCGAAATTCATCCCAGTAAAGTTTCCTAATGGGAAGTATGGTTTGATTGATACTGAAGGACATATCGTCCTCGATGGAAGATTTGGGCCAATCGAGTATTACGGAGGGATCATTCGCGTCAGTTCCACAGAATACTACAATGT
>JBAVGP010000187.1:0-3079 GCA_049684955.1 Erysipelotrichaceae bacterium | reverse complement strand
GTCCCTTATGCGCTGCAAAAAGACGACGCTGCTTCGATGTTCAGTGTCTACCGTAAACTGGTCCACCTACGCGAAGCAAGTCCGATCCTGCGTTTCGGGGAAATCTCAGCGCTGGATGCGACCGCCAATAATCAAAAACTCCTCGGATATGTCCGGACCTATGAAGGGAAAAATCTGATCGTCATCCATAATCTCGCCCAACAACCCGTGATGGTCGCTTTGACTGCGGGGAAAACAGTCCTTTACGAACACGGCGGCGCATCACTTAAGGATGGTTTGGCAACGCTGCCTGCCTATTCCAGCATCGTCATCGGTGAATAAGATGAGCCATGCGATCTATATCCGGATCAATTCCAGGCAATTCAAAAAGACCGAGATCGAGAGCAGCATCAACAATCTCGTCCATGATCTCCAGTGGATCGACGATCATAATCTGAAAGCTGATCTCGATGATTTCGAACGTGTCCAGCTCAAATTGATGTTCGCGAGTTTCCAGCACGATCTCGGAATCACGCTGAGCGGCGTCCTCGGATTCGACGAGGACGGCATCATGGGTGAATTCATGGATTTCGCATGCGAGAATCGGTTGGGAAAACTGACCGGTTCAGCCGAACTGTTACTACTGGAGAAGTCCACAGGAAGAAAAGAACTCATGCTTCGCTTGGATCATCTTTTCGAATCCATCGGACGCGACGAGATGGAAACCGCACGCATGTATCTTGAGACCGGACGTAACGTCAACGCAAGCGCCCAGCACCTCTATCTGCACCGCAACACCTTCCGCTACCGCCTGAACAAGTTCATCGCGCAGACCGGCTTGGACATCCGTGAGATCGATCAAGGCAGACTGATGGACATGTGGTTTCAGCTTCACGATATTGATTAATCGAATTGTGCATAGTGCACAACAAAACTGAATCATGTTGATGTATACTTTGAACAGAGGGTTCAAACATGGCAACACTAAAATTAAAAGGCATAAACAAAATCTATGAAAACAATGTCCAAGCCGTCTTCGACTTCAATCTTGAAATCGAAGATCGGGAATTCATCGTCTTAGTCGGCCCTTCAGGCTGCGGTAAATCCACGACGTTGCGGATGATCGCAGGACTTGAAGATATCTCCTCCGGAGAACTCTACATCAATGAGAAACTCTGCAACAACGTCGCTCCGAAAGACCGCGATATCGCGATGGTTTTCCAATCCTATGCGTTGTATCCGCATATGACCGTCTACGAAAACATGGCGTTCGGATTGAAACTCAAGAAGATGCCAAAAGAAGAAATCGACACCCGCGTCAAAGAAGCCGCACGTATCCTTGAAATCGAAAAGTATCTCGACCGTAAACCGAAAGCCTTGTCCGGCGGACAACGTCAACGTGTCGCGCTGGGACGTGCGATCGTACGAAATGCGAAAGTCTTCCTGATGGACGAACCTTTATCCAACCTGGATGCCAAACTGCGCGTACAGATGCGTTCCGAAATCATCAAACTGCATGAACGCCTCGATGCGACCACCGTCTATGTCACCCATGACCAGACGGAAGCGATGACGATGGCTTCCCGCATCGTCGTCATGAAAGACGGGTATATCCAGCAGATCGGTACGCCGAAAGACATCTATAACAATCCGAAAAACATGTTCGTCGCGAACTTCATCGGTTCACCGGCCATGAACTTCATCAACGGGATCTACCGCGCAGGCCGATTCGAAGTCGATTCGAAGTCTTTCAAAGTTCCCGGTATGTTCCAGGATTCATTGAAAGCCTATGAAGGCAAAGAAGTCGTGCTCGGCATCCGTCCCGAAGACATCCATTATGAAGGCATCGTCGCCGAAGCATTCCCGGAAACACCGTTTGATTTCGAAGTCGATGTCTGCGAATTGCTCGGACATGAATTCATCCTGCATGGCGAGTTCGGAAAACAGAAGATCTTGGCGAAAGTTTCATCCCGCGTGGATGTCAAAGCGCATGAAACCATCAAGCTTGCGATGGACGTAGCGAAACTGCGCTTCTTCAACAAAGAAACCACCGACGCGATTTTATAATAGGTATGCAAACCCGAAGCAATTCGGGTTTTTGAACGGAGAGCACCATGAACTACAGAAACCAAATGATCTACCAGGTATTCGTACGCAACTATAGCAATGAAGGGACTTTACGGGCATTACAGAAAGACCTTCCGCGCATCAAAGCTTTAGGAACCGATATCCTTTATCTGATGCCGATCCAGCCGATCGGAGTGAAGGCACGCAAAGGTACCTACGGAAGTCCGTATTCGATCAAAGATTATACCGGGATCAGTCCGGACCTCGGAACCTTGGATGATTTCAAACATCTCATCGCTTCGGCCCATGAACACAGCATGAAAATTATCCTTGATATCGTCTTCCATCATACCTCAAGGGATCATGACTGGGTACGGACCCATCCTGAATTCTACTTCTTCGATGAATCAGGCAATCTTAAAAACAAAGTCGGAGATTGGTGGGACATCGCCGACCTCAACTTCGATATCCCCCAAGTCCACAAAGAACTGATCGATATTCTGCTCTATTGGATCGATCTGGGCATGGACGGATTCCGTTTCGACGTACCCAGTCTGCTTCCGTTGGATTTCCTGTTGGAAGCGAAGCAGGCGATGCGATCGAAAAAACCGGATGTCTTTCTGTTGGGCGAGAGCGTCGACTCCGACTATATCGACTATCTGAGATATAACGGTTATGGATGTCTGAGCGACAGCGAGTGTTTCCAAGTCTTCGATGCGTTATATGAGTATGACACCAAGATTCCATTCCTAGGATATCTGATGAATGAAAGCAGTCTCGAAAGCCTACGGGACGCATACCGTGCCCAAGAGAGGATCTATCCGATCGATTATGTCAAAGCACGCAATGTCGAGAACCATGACAATCCGCGCATCCAGCACTTTACCCAGAGCAACGCGAAATCACTTCAATGGATCGCGTATTGTTTCTTCAGTAAAGGGATCGCCTTCCTGCAATACGGGATCGAAACGACCACCGATCATCTGCCCGATCTTTTCGAGAAAGACCCGGTTGACTGGTCGAAGATCGATAA
>JBAVGP010000186.1:0-17412 GCA_049684955.1 Erysipelotrichaceae bacterium | reverse complement strand
GATTATTTTATTGTATATTTTGGATTTTTTACCACCTTTATTCAAATTATTTCCTTAATATATCCTTTTATCATTCATATAGTTCATATAATTTATCCGTGATGGATCACTGCACAAAAAAGGACCGGCTGGGTGGGGGATTTGCCGGTCCTGAGGGGATTGCCCTCACATAGATTATACACAATTATAGGTCACTTGCACCTAATTAGTTTCGTACGATTTCCATCTTTTCACGGATTACCGGCCGACTTACTTTGAAGTGCCAATTTTTTTTGAAATAATGCAATATTTGATACTTTTATCCTGAATCATCCCTTAAATCCAATGGATTGAAAGTCTTATACGATCAGGCTGCGCAGATAGGCATAGATGAAGTCATCCAATCCGCCGTCCATGACTTTCTGGACATTGCCTTCTTTATATTCCGTTCGATGGTCATTGACCATGGTGTAGGGGCAGAAGACATAGGAACGGATCTGCGATCCCCATTCGTTGGCTTTCTGTTCGCCTTTGATCGATGCGAGTTTCGCTTCCTGCTCTTCGACCATTTTAGCGTAGAGTTTGCTTTTCAGCATGTTCATGGCGTTTTCACGGTTGTTTAGCTGGGAACGTTCGGTCTGGCAGCTGACGACGATACCGGTCGGCTTATGGGTCAGCCGGACCGCGGAGGATACTTTATTGACGTTCTGTCCGCCGGCTCCCGATGCATGCCGGACTTCCAGTGTGATGTCGTTGGGGTCGATGTTGATTTCGACTTGTTCGTCGAATTGCGGCATGACATCCAGACTGCAGAAGGAGGTATGACGGCGGCCGGAGGAATCGAACGGTGAGATGCGCACTAAGCGATGCACGCCTTTTTCGGCTTTCAGATAGCCATATACCATCGTTCCTTCGATCAGAAAGGAAACGGATTTGATGCCCGCTTCTTCCCCTTCCTGATAATCAAGGACGGTGACTTTCCAGCCTTTGCGTTCCGCCCAACGCGTATACATACGGAAAAGCATTTCGGCCCAGTCTTGCGACTCGGTCCCGCCGGCACCCGGGTGAAGTTCCAAGATGGCGTTGTTTTTATCATAGGGATGGCTCAGCAGCAGTTTGATTTCGAAATCCTCGAATTCTTTCTGCGCCGCGAGCACTTCTTCCTCGACCATGCTCATCATTTCTTCGTCGAATTCGACCTTCAGCATGTCGACGGTCTCTTCCATCGAAGCATACCTTTCAGTCAGACGTTTATATCCGGAAACGATTTCCTTTTCGAAATTCATCTCGTCGATCAGACCCTGGGCGGTTTTACGGTCGTTCCAGAAGCCTTCGTCCATCATCAGCGTTTCAATTTCTTTTATGCGTTCTTCTCGTCCTGCGGAGTCAAAGTGAGTCACCCAACTGCACGAGTTTGTCCCTGACTTTCAGGACCCCTTGTTTCATTTCATAGATTTCCATTAGGCTTTTTTCTCCTCGATTTCGATTTTCACATTCAGACAGAAGGATACGACTTCCAGACTGATGCGGGCCAACATGTCTTCAAACATTTCATAACCTTCCTGCACATAGGCTTGCAGGGGGTTTTCCTGCGCATAGGAGCGCAGATGGATGCCGTCGCGTAACTTGCTCATGGTGTCGATATGTTCGACCCATGCACGATCGACCAATTTCAAGGTCATCTGTTTTTCGATGCCTTTCATCGGTTCAAGGATACGCTCGATCTTCTTTTCGTAACTAGCCCAGACTCTGTCTTGCGATAAACGTTCGATCTCTTCGATCGATTTGCCTTCCAGATCTTGAGCGGTGATGCCGGCATCCTTGAATCCGATCGTCTCCAATCCCGCCAATAAACTCGCGATTTCGACTTTCGCTTCACGGCTGCTATGATCGGTATGTGCTTTGACGGTATTCAGGACGACGCGGTCGAACATTTCTTTGACGACCACATGGACATCTTCATGTTCCAGGATGAAATTGCGTTGCTGGTAGACGATTTCACGTTGTTGGCGCAATACATCGTCATATTCAAGCAAGGTTTTACGGATATCGAAGTTGACGCCTTCAACGCGTTTCTGCGCGCTGGAGATGGATTTCGTGATCAGTTTCGACTCGATCGGCACATCACCCAACTGGTTGAACAAGGCTCCGAAACGGTCGCTGCCGAAACGAACCATCAGTTCATCCTCGACGGATACATAGAAACGTGAATAGCCCGGATCACCTTGACGACCGGAACGTCCGCGTAATTGATTATCGATACGACGGCTTTCGTGACGTTCGCTGCCCAGTACGGCCAAGCCGCCCAGTTCACGGACACCTTCGCCTAATTTGATGTCGGTACCGCGTCCGGCCATGTTGGTGGCGATGGTGACGGAACCCTTATGTCCTGCTTTCGCGATGATTTCGGCTTCACGCGCATGGTTTTTAGCATTGAGGACTTCATGGCGGATTTTGCGTTGGGTCAGGATCTTACTGACGAATTCGCTGGTTTCGACCGCGATCGTGCCGACCAGGACAGGTTGTCCTTTGGTATGCAGCAGTAGGATCTCTTCCAGCAACGCTTCGAATTTCGCCTTGCGGCTTCCGAATACCGCATCCGGGAAATCTTCGCGGACTACCGGCCGGTTGGTCGGGATTTCCGCGACACGCATATTATAGATGGAAGTGAATTCTTCTTCTTCTGTTTTCGCCGTTCCGGTCATCCCGCAGAGTTTCTTGTATAAACGGAAGAAATTCTGATAGGTGATCGTCGCCAACGTCGAAGTCTCTTGTTTGATGGGAACATTTTCCTTGGCTTCAATGGCTTGGTGCAGCCCGTCGGAGTAAGCACGACCTTGCATCAGACGTCCTGTGAAGGGATCGACGATGACGATTTCCTTATCCTGCACGACATATTCCACGTCCCGCAGCATGATATAGTTGGCTTTCAAGGCCTGATAGAGATGATGGACCAAGTTGGTATGCGACAGATCGTAGAGGTTATCTATTTTGAACTGCTTTTCGGCCGCATGGACACCTGATTCGGTCAACTGTACGGTCTTCCCTTTAACGTCGATTTCGAAGTCCTCGTTCTCGACCAAATTCTTACAGAAACGATCGGCTTGGATATACAAGTTGGCGGTTTGTCTCTGTCCGCCGGAAATGATCAGCGGAGTGCGCGATTCATCGATCAAAATGGAATCGACTTCATCGATCAAGGCGACATTTAAAGGACGCAGTACACGGTCTTCGATATCCACGACCATGTTGTCGCGCAGATAATCGAAACCCGCTTCCGCGTTGGTGGTATATGTGATATCACAAAGATACGCTTCGCGTTTTTGACGAGGTGTCATGGTACGGATGTTGATTCCGACCGTCAATCCGAGGAAACGGTGGATGGCACCCATCCAGTTGGCATCACGCTGGACCAAGTATTCATTGACCGTGACGATATGCACACCTTTGCCTTCCAAGGCATTGAGATAAACAGGAAGAACCGAAGTCAAGGTTTTCCCTTCCCCGGTTTTCATTTCGGCGATATCGCCTTGATGCAGGACGATGCCGCCCATGATTTGTACGAAGAACGGATACTCACCGATGACCCGGCGCGCCGCTTCACGCGCGTTCGCGAAGGCTTCCGGCATCAGGCTGTCGAGACTTTCGCCATTGGCGTTACGGGCTTTGAATTCCACCGTTTTCGCTTTGAGCTGATCATCACTGAAAGCTGCATATTGTGCCGCCAAAGCATCGACTAACTTGGCCTTTTTCGAAATCTCATCCAAACGTTTTTTATCGACGCCGAAAAGTCGGTCGAGAATGTTCATAGTTGATCCTCCAATTGTTCCTTTGTATTGTAACATGCAAATAAACAAACAAAAAGGGTCGGAATCTTCCAACCCTTCTTGCATTTAGATTTTGGTAATCTTGTGAGCTTGGAGCCCACGGTCGCCTTCGATCAGATCGAATTCGACTTCTGTGCCTTCTTCGATGGTTTTGAATCCGTCCATTACTAATTGTGAGTAGTGGAAGAAGACATCACGATCGTCAGCCAGCTTGATGAAACCATAACCTTTTTCTTTGTTAAACTTTTTTACTTTGCCTTGCATTATAAACCTATACCTTTCTTCGGTAGTCTTAGCTACACTATTATTATACAGGTTGGCAGATTTTTTGCAACGATAATCATTATTTGACCCCTGAAAGCGCTTAAATTGATAAATATTGAGAAAATCGTCGATTTTTCGGCGTTTTCTCCAGGAAGATCGGATGGATCGCAACGCAGATACATGTCAAAGAACGGGCTATCGGAGACAGTATTTCATGGCATGCGAGCATCGTCGAACCGGTCGTCACCACATCGTCGAAGAGGATCAAATCCTTGTTTTCCGCCAACGGCCGGGCGTGTAACGCGATCTCGCTTTTAACTTGGATTCGTTGACTAGCGGTACGTAAACTTTGTTTTTCTTTTCCCTCTTTGCGAAGAACATCGATTTGCGGAAGTTTGCTTCCTTCGAGGATCTTCCCCAAAGTCATGAAGCCACGTTCCTCGATTTTATCTTCGTTTGAGGGTATGCATACGATCGTCTTGTTTTTGCATCGCTGATCGAACTTCCGAATCGGATGCAGGAAGATCAGGCCGATCTTCTGGTCATGCGCTTCCTTATACCGATGGAAGAGCGTCGACATCGTATCGTCGAAGGCGTAGTAGGCAAATACCTGGATCTTTCCGACCTGGACCCAGCGATCGACGCGCTTCAGGGTTTTCCGGCATGTCCCGCAAAGCACATCGTCTTCTTGGAAGACTTGGTGAAAAGACATCCCCTGGGTCAAGGGGGCGAAGCATAGCAAGCATCTTTGTTCGCCCTCACCAAAGTGTGCAAACATGCGCGTAAGTTGCGTGTCCGTTTTGAACATAGAAACAATACCTCCCCACCTGGATATGCCGGACTGCGGCCGGCCCTCCCCGCGATTTGGATCAATGATGCCGGTGTAAAGACTTTGTGATGAGCTCCGATGACACAGACTTGGACGTTCTCAAAGGTCACTCCACGTTCCAGGACGGTCGTCGAGATCAAAGAAGATTCCTGCGTTTGGATAAAGCGGCGGATCTTGTCTTCCAAATCATTGCTTTGCGAACTGACGTACGGGATTTTGAGGATTTTCGAGAGTGAGCCAGCCATCTTGATCGTCGGCGTGAAGATGAGTTTGCGGCCTGGCGTGGTCCGCATCCACCGCATCAGCATCAATATCTGAATCAGATATGGCACCACGATGATATGCGGTTCAGGTAACGGATGCCCATGAGGTCGGCGATTCACGCGGATCTCGACCATCTCCCCGACTTTGACTTTCCTGCGCAGCATCCAATCCGGTGTCGCGGTCAGATAGATGGTATGCCCGCGACAGGCTTTTCGTGCGAATCCCGCTAATAATGGATCGCCGACGAAGGGAAACGCATCGGGTTCATCCAGAATCAAACAATCGAAGGCAGCATGAAAACGATAGAGCTGGTGCGTGGTGACGATGAATAACTGTGCGTTCAGGATGGAAGACTGCCCTTCGCAAATCGCTTGGACATGGACGGTCGGGAATGCCGATGCAAGGCGTTTCGCTAATTGCAGGACGACTTGGCGCCGTGCGATCGCAAGCCCGACTGTTTTGGATTGAGAAAGATACATCGCGATCGTGTCATACACCAACTCCGTCTTGCCGGCTCCGCAAACTGCGTTTACCAGCACATCCTTAGTTTTGATCGCGGTTTTGATCGAGGTGGATGCTTCCGCCTGCGCAGGAGTCAGGTCAAATGCAAGATGAGCTTCGACCGTTCGGTCTGTAATGTCGATCGATGCATCTTCACCGGTATAGCCGATGCATCTCCGACATACCGGCTTTCCCCGGTATATCGCGAAGTACCGCGGAGAGACATTCCCGCAACGTTCACATTCCATCATTCCCACCCCTTCCTTGGTATGCGGAAGCTTGGACTTTCCCTTATCTTCGGGTAAAATAGATACGATGATAGACGGAGGTAATAAAATGTTCGAACTACGTGAAGCGACCCTCGATGATGCGCAGACCTTGGCAACCTTGATCCGCGAATTGGCGGTCTACGAAAAACTCAATGATATATGTCGTGTCGATGAGACTAAGATGAGGAATGCGATGGCGTCACAGACCGCTTATGCGCTGTTGGCGAAAACGGATGGCGTTGCGATCGGTTATGCGGTCTATTATTTCACATTTTCCACCTTCACCGGTATGCCGAGTCTCTATCTTGAAGACCTCTATGTGAAGCCCGAATACCGCTCCCAAGGGATCGGGACGGCCTTCTTCAATAAGATTGCGAATATCGCGACCCAGAAGGATTGTCAGCGGATCGATTTCACCTGCCTGAAATGGAATACGAACTCGCTGAAGTATTACCAGTCTTTGGGCGCCGCGGTCATGGATGATTGGCATCTGGTGCGCATGGAAAAGAATGCGATCCGCAATCTCAACGCCAACGTCATATGAAAAAAGCCGGTCCTGATGGATTTCAGGTTGCCGGCTCTTCGATCTTGTTTATTACTTGATCCGCTTGAAGATAAATTCCCTACTATTTTTTGCTTGGCCATTCCTTCAGTTCATTACCAACCACAAACACAGACTTCTTGGCTAGTTTAGCCAAAGGTTCATCCGACAGAGAGTCGGAATAGAAGGTGTCGATCGGCGCATGGGGATATTTCATTCTGAACCGTTTCACTTTTTCTTCGCCGAAACAATTCTTACCGGTATATTTACCGGTTTTTTTATCCACGCTTGAAGCGATGAGTCGTACGTTCAGTTTTTTGCATATCGGTTCAAGCATGAATTCGGGCGATGCCGAGATGATCACGTCGGTTACTTGATGAGTGGTCTGATAGAAGGGTTTGATCTTTGCGGACTTTGCTTTCCAAAACTTTTCCAGGCGTTTGTCCATATCGGGGATCATGCTGAAATAGCTGTAGAAAGCCTGCTTCATCCTAGTCTTGTCGATGAGGTGAAGCTTGTAGAGGAGTCCTGCGATAAGCTGATACGGCGCATAGAGGATGATCTGGGAAGATTCCTTCAGGTTGAAAACATAGAAATCAATCGAGGAATCACCGTCATAAATCGTTTTGTCGAAGTCATAAACATTCATTTGTGTTTCACCTTCGGTATTTCCACCGCTTCGGGATGTTGTTTGAATTCCCGATACGCAGTAAACAGATGATAGAGGATCAACCCGTGGGTCGCGATTGCGATCATTACATCCCAGCGCAGAAAGGTCGTGCTGATCGAAAAGACAAAGAAGAGCGTATCGAGGGCGAAAGCGATGAGGGCGATCAGGAATCCCTTGGGTTTGGTGATCGCGATTTTCCAGGCATAGAGATAAAGTGCGATCAAGGCAAGACCGATCAGGATCCAAAAGACCTCAGCCCCGTTGAAACCGTATTTCAGATAGAGCATACGGGCGAATAGCGAGGTAAGCTGCGGAGTATACGCCGCATAGGGGAAGATGTATAAACTTCCGAACAACCATGCGATCGCGTTCGCTACGGTGAAGATGATCATCATGATGAGACTCAATCTGCCGGTCTGTATCCGCTTGAATGATTTTTCCATGGTACACTCCTTGAATTCGTGTCCATCTTATCATGCTGCTTTCCATATATAAAGAGAAAGACGGTCACCTGCCAATCGTGCCAATTCTGAACCGTCAGGATTGATCTTTCGGATCGATGTCACTAAGCACTTCGACGACCTCGGAAATACCTTGGTTCGACTTTATACGTTTTCTTTCTTTGATATGGAAGATCATCGCACGGGAGAAAGAATAAAGGATGAACCCATGCAAAGCGATATCGATCGTCAGATCGATGGTCGAGTTCCCCCACAGGAAATATCCCATGAAGAGCGTATCCAGGAAGTAGAACACTGTGATGATGATGAACCATCCATATTTCCTGCGTCCCGCGAACCAAGCGATGATATATACCGCAAGGCATAGGATGGCGATGCCGCTGAAAATGTAAATATAAGAGGAAGATCCGTTCACCGTACTCAGATAATCGCCGAAGATGACCGCGATATAGGGAGTGAATGCGGAATATGGAAAAGAGATGCTGGAATGCATATAGTAAAGGATGATGTTCACGAACGTCAATACGATCATGAACAGCAACGCCATACGTGCGTTTTGGATTACGCGCGGTTGATTCGCTTTTTCTTTCATCGGGGTTCCCCTTTGTGACTAGGCTCATTGTATCGAAAACAGCAGGGAATGTAAACGAAAGGCGGAATCGATGTCCGCCTATTTCGGGAATCTAAGGATGAATTCACTGCCTTGTCCGGGTTCGCTCTGGATTTCGATCGTGGCTCCGTGCATCTTGAGGAATGATTTCGCCATCGCGAGGCCGAGTCCGAAGCCCTCGGTTTTCCCTTGACTCTTGACCCGATAGAACGGCTCGAAGATCAAATCGGTGTTTTCCTTCGCGATTCCGATCCCAGTATCCTTGATATGGATGGTGATCCATTCCTTCTCCTGGCTCAGGTGTAAGTCGACTTGTCCGCCGGCGTGGTTATATTTGATCGCGTTCTCGACGATATTATAGATGGCGCGGTAGACCAATACTTCATTGCCTGTGATCTTGTCGACCGAAGGGATTTCACCGGTCAATGCGACCTCATGTTTGGCTGCATAGATGGACAGGTCTTCCATGACATCCGAGAGGACCATATCCAATGAAACCTGATCATCCAGACCCGCGCTTTCGACTTGGATGGAGTCAAGCAAGGCATCGATCAGGGCGTTCATTTTGCGGATCGAACTTTCGATGACGCCCATCGTCTGACGATAGTCTTCGACGGATTTGAATTCCTGGTCGTTGAGGACATCGATATGCGTCTTGATGACCGCCAGCGGTGTTTTCAATTCATGGGCGACCGCCGCGTTGAACCGTTTCTGGGTCGTCGCAGCGTTTTCCAATTTCGCCAGCATCGTATTGAACGACTGGGTCAGATCGCGGACTTCGCGGGTCGGTCCCTGCAGAAGGATGGGATCGCCGGTTTCACCGTTGGAGAGTTTGACTTGTTCGCTGAGAAACCGGAATGGTTTCAAGGTGCGTCCGCTGGATACATAGGCACCGATGCCGCCTAATGCCGCGACCAGCAATAAGATCCCGCCGCTCATCCACATCAGACGCGTGATGGAAGCGTCGAACTGATTCTGAACGGATGCCGCTTGCGCCGCGACTTGGTCGTAATAGGCTTTATCGATGGCGGTATTGGCAGGCACCCCTGTATCTTTACCGGTCAGTGATTCGATCTGGGCGGAATTGTAGATGGCGACCCGCATCGAGGGGAGGATCGATGTGAACGAGAGAAACAACGCGAAAGAACCTACCAACAGCAGGCCGAGCATCGTCGCGATTCCATTGTGGACACGGATGTCTTTTTTACGTTTCATGATTTCCCTCCATTCGCGTCGAAGCGGTAGCCCGACCCTTTGACAGTCTGGATGACGGTCAGTCCGCCGGTCGCCGCGGAAAGTTTTTTACGGAGCGAATAGATATGCACACGCATCACATCGCTGAAAGGATCTGCTTCCTCGCTCCAGATATGTTCGAGCAATTCTTCACTGCTTACGATGCGATCATGGTTGCGGACCAGATAACTGAAGATCGAGTATTCCTTTAATGTGAGCGGAATTTCGTTGGTTTGATATTGGACGCGATGCAATGCCGGATCGATCCTGAAATCGCCTTGGCACAGCACCGTCGGTTTGGAATTGAAGTCCCTGCGCAGTAATGCGCGTATCCTGGCTTTCAGCTCCTGGAAGTCGAAAGGTTTCGTCAGATAATCATTGGCTCCGATATCGAGGCCTTGGATACGGTCGTCGATCGACCGATTTGCGGAGAGAATGATGACACGGACTTTATCGTCGCTTTCACGCAAGGTTTTGAGCACGTTCAACCCGCTGTCATCCGGCAGATTGATGTCCAGGACGACCAGGTCGTATTCGTTGATCGCGAGTAATTCCGATGCGTCGGCGGCATTGAACGCCGTATCGATCGCATATCCGTCTTTCTTCAAGCCTTTCACTAATGCTTCGACAAGCTGGACTTCATCTTCGACGATCAAGAGTCGCATCGGGATTCCTCCTTTCGTAGACGAAACACCAAAGCTTAGGCCTTGGTGTTATTTCTGATTCTTTTTGGAACGAAATGCATAGACGGCTGCACCGGCGAACGATGCGAGAACGGTCAATCCGCTGACCCACCCGATCGCTGATCCGGTGAAATCGGAAGCGGCTGCCAAATTCGATTTATCATTCGCGAAATAACGGATTCCGTCATCCTTGCCGATCGAATCTTCGGCCGTCGCGGGTTTCTCGTCGATCGGTGTCTGTGTGATGATATCGCCAGGGACGACTGCATCCGGCGCTTGGTCGGCTGGTTTCACTTCGCCTGCAGGGATGTCTTGACCAGGTTTCACTTCGATCGGTACACCGGTTCCCGGAATGGTCTTTTCCATCGGAATGCCCGGTGTCGGGATGATGACCGTACCCGGATCTTCGATTCCTGTACCCGGTGAACCGGGACTTGAGCCTTCACCCGAACCAGCCATCGGACTGGATGCGACACAGGTCTGCGTCCCGTCGGAACTGACCGAACAGGTATCGGTTCCGCTGGCGAATATCGGCATGATCAACAGGAACAGCATCACCGTGCTGATCAAGGCAAAGACGGAAAGGTTTCTAAGTTTCTTCATACGATCACCTCGTGCGGGAAATCCCTTATGTGACCCAAGTATAGCAGACCCTTCGTTAAGATAACGTTAATGGAAATGCGAGGCGTCGATCATCAAGGACGACAACTGCAGCGAGAATTCAAGCGGGTTTTCGATCGTCAGCCCTTCGATCAGCAGCGCTTGGTTATAGAGGACTTGCGCGTAGTTCGCGATTTTCTCGGGGGTGTATTCGTAGACTTTGCGGATCGCTTCGAACAACGGGTGATCGGCATTGATTTCAAGGATGCGTCCCGCTTTGATGTCCTTGTTTGCGTCCGGCATCTGTTTCAGGACTTTCTCCATTTCGAAGGACAGCCCTTCGGAACTGACCAGACATACCGGATGGGTCTTCAGACGTGTCGACAATCGTACGTCTTCGACTTCCTTGCCTAAGGCTTCCTTGATCATGGCCAGCACATTTTTGCTTTCTTCGCTCTTCTTCTGGATCTCTTCTTTTTCTTCGGTGCTGGCGATATCCAATTCGCCTTGGTTGATCGCCTTGAAGGTTTTTTCTTTATAGGTATGCAGGATCTGCAGGACGAATTCATCCACATCCTGGATCAGATAGAGGACTTCGTATCCTTTTTCGCGTACCCATTCGGATTGCGGGACGGCGGCGCACTTCTCGACCGTTTCCCCGGATACGTAATAGATCTCTTTTTGGTCTTCTTTCATGCGCGCGACATATTCTTCCAAGGTGACCAGTTTGTTTTCATGGCTGGAGACGAGCAACAGCAGATCTTCCAACAGTTCACGTTGCGCGCCGTAGTTCTGATAGAGTCCGTATTTGATCTGGGTTCCGAAATTGGCCCAGAATTTTTCATATTCTTCACGCTCCAGTTTCAGCATGCCCAAGAGTTCGCTCTTGATTTTTTTCTCGAGACGGCTAGCGATCGCTTTCAGCTGGCGGTCGTGCTGCAGCATTTCCCGGGAAATGTTGAGTGACAGGTCGGGTGAGTCGACCAAGCCCGTGATGAAGCGGAAAGCGTCGGGAATGAGTTCCTTGGCTTTATCCATGATGAAGACGCCGCGGGAATAGAGTTGCAAGCCTTTTTCATAATCCGGTGCGAAGAAGTTGAACGGGACGCGCGACGGGATGAACATCAAGGCATCGAAGGAAATCGCTCCCTCGAGATTGGTATGGATGACGCGCTGCGGATCCATGTAATCATCGAATTTAGCTTTATAGAACTCGTTGTAATCCTCCTTCGTGATATCGCTCTTGGAGCGCTTCCACAACGGGATCATCGAATTGAGGGTCTTTTCCTCTGTGATCGTTTCGTATTCTTCGCTGTCTTCCTTCTGCTTTTCCTCTTCCACTTCCATCAGGATCGGATAGCGGATGTAATCGGAATATTTCTTGATCAATTCCTGGATCTTATAGGAATCGAGATATTGGGAATAGTTGTCGTCATCCGTATCGTCGTTCATCGTGAGCACGACGCTGGTGCCGACCGTTTCCCGGGTTCCGTCGATCATATCATACCCCTCTTCGCCTTCGGATATGAAGGTGAAAGCGGCGGTTTCGTTGGCTTTGCGGCTGGTCACTTCGACTTTCTTGGCGACCATGAAGGCGGAATAGAATCCGACCCCGAATTGTCCGATGATATCCACATCTTCCTTCTTGTCAGCTTGGTCCATCGCTTGCTTGAACGCAAGCGATCCGCTTTTCGCGATCGTCCCGAGATTGTCTTCCATCTCTTCAGCGCTCATTCCCACCCCGTTGTCGGAAATGGTCAGCGTCCGCGCTTCTTTATCGACCGACAGGCGGATCTTGAGATCGGTCCGGTCGATATCCTTCACTTCATCGTTGATCGACATGAAATACAGTTTGTCCAATGCATCGCTGGCATTGGAAATCAGTTCACGCAGGAAGATTTCCTTGTGGGTGTAGATCGAGTGGATCATCAGATCCAAGAGTCTTCTAGACTCGGCTTTAAACGGCTTTGACATGTGTTTTCCTCCAAATTAGCACTTTAAGTACAAGAGTGCTAATGTATTTATACCAACTTCCGACGTATTTTTCAAGCGTATGGCGATAATTTCCACAATTAAGTTCATTAACGCTTCGATTCCTGCGGAATGCTTTCCTTTGCTTCCTGGTGATTCGTGCTATGATGGATTCAATAAGGGAGGGATTCCCATGAAGCGGCTCATCATGATCGTCACATTTATTGTCTTGTTGATTTTCGCGATCTATCTGGTCGACCACGCCTATGTCAATCTTGACCACTTAGGCAAAGGGAAACTGAATTCCGTATCGATCCAATGCAATAACATCTATGAATGCGCAAGTATAACGAAGATCACCACGATCAGCGACAAAGCGACGTTGGATAAACTGGAATCGATCTTCTTCATGAAGACGACCTCAAGCATCGGTGCCGTGACACAAGAGAAGGGATTCTATGATTTCGTGTTCAATTACCAGGTGGCGACGATTAAATTCAATGTCGTGCTCGATTTTAAGAATCAGACAGGCAAGATCAAATACGGGGCGAAAGCACGTGATTATACTTTGACAACATCGGATATCGCGTACCTTACAAATCTCTTGAAATAGGGGATCGATAAGGATAAGGTCGCACTTTACATTAAGTTTTCAACTATTTTTTAGGCGCGGTGAACTCGCCTTTTAATTCGGCTCTGCGGCGTCTGAAGTTGAGTATCGGGGCATCGCCTTGGATCAGATTCTCGCCCATCGTGAATTCGGATTTGATCGGGCGTTGGTTGACCACGACCGCCCGGTCCTGATGCAGGACATGCTTGTTGGCGGGGGTGGAAAACAGGTTGACCAGATGACGCAGACCCCAAGCTGTCATGAAGCTTTGGTAAAAACGCAGATAAATACGGGTGTTCGTATCGTCGATCGGCGCGAACACAGCGACGATGCGGACTTTATCGCTGATTTTATTCTGCCAGAGATTGGGCATCTGGAACTGCAGACTGAAATATTTCTCGTAATCGGGGATCTGATCCGCTTTCAGCGGAAGCGTCTTCCCGTCGTCGACCGTGTTGTGGACATAGAACGTCATGCGCTCTTCATTCCAGGTGACGACCGGACCATTCACCAAGGTCTTATTTCCGCGTCCGATCGAATCGCCGTGGACGAAAGGCAGATGCACGACATCCAGTTGATTCTCGACGGCGCGCGTATAGTGGACCGGCCACACTTCGCTGAAACCGCCATACACGAAGTCTTTCGTGAGTTCCTGGAAAAACGGGATCTCAGGTTTGACATCCTGCTTGTCGCCGTACCACAACCAGATGAAACCGTATTTTTCCTCGACCGCGAACGATTTCACTTTATACCGTTCACTAACCGGTGTATTCTTGCCATTCGCAGGGATGCGTACGACTTTGCCTGAAGAATCGTGGACAAACCCATGGAAAGGACAGGCGATCCCGTCAGCATTGACTTTGCCTTGGCAGAGCGAGGCGCCGCGGTGGCAGCATTGGTCGGCGATGCACGAAACCTTGCCGTCCGGTTCTCTCCACAACACCAACTTCTCGTTGCAGCGGGTCACGCCGATCGGTTTTCCCGTCTTGACTTCATTGGCATCCAGGATGCCGTACCAAAGGTTTTTTATCATGATTGTTTCCCTCTTATTATCCTTATTATAAACCAAATCATGCCCACCTTTTTAAATGAACCCGAGAGAAATTCGAATGGTTGCGGTTACATCGGGGGTTATTCGTTAAAACTCCGTTAAATGCAGCATTTCCTGTCCAAAAATGGAGAACTGTGGTATAATGCGCAAGTATGTTTTTACATATACGATGAAAGCGAGAATTGAATGAACTTTAATGAACTGAATTTATCCCCCGAGCTGCTCAGAGCGATCGAGGACCTGGGTTATACCCAGACAACCTTGATCCAGGAAAAAACCATCCCCGTTATGTTAGCGGGCTTGGATTTAATCGGACAGAGCCAAACGGGGACGGGAAAAACGGCGGCCTACGGCTTACCGTTGATCGAAGCGATCGTCCCAAGCGACAAAAAGCGCCCTCAAGCGCTGATTATGTGTCCGACCCGCGAGTTGTCCATCCAAGTAGCCGAGGAATTGAGAAAGTTCTCCAAATACAAGGAAGGCGTCCGTACCGTAACCATTTACGGCGGTCAGCCGATTTCCATCCAGATCCATGATCTGAAGAACGGAGCCGACATCATCGTCGGTACCCCGGGACGCATCAAGGACCACATCGACCGTCACACGTTGAAATTCGAAGGTATCCGTACTTTGGTATTGGATGAAGCCGATGAAATGCTGAACATGGGGTTCCGCGAAGAGATCGAAGACATCCTGTCGTATCTCCCGGCCGAACGTCAGACAGTCCTTTATTCCGCCACCATGCCGCAGGAAATTCTGAACCTGACCGAATCCTATCAGAAAGATCCGGTACATCTGAGAATCAAGACCTCTGAAATGACCGTTTCGACGATCGAACAGATCCTCTACGAAACCAATCAGGGATCGAAATCGGATTTATTGCTTCAACTGCTTGAAATCTACCGTCCGGAACTATCGATGGTCTTCTGTAACACGAAGAAAATGGTCGACGACATCTCCACGCTGTTAACCAGCCGCGGATATAGCGCCGCAGCGATCCATGGCGACATGAAGCAGGAAATGCGCTCCTTGGTCATGAACCGGTTCAAAGAACGCAAAATCGATATCATGGTCTGTACGGATGTCGCAGCGCGCGGCATCGACGTCGACTCCATGGATATCGTATTCAACTACGATCTGCCGCAGGAACTCGAGTATTATGTCCACCGTATCGGTCGTACCGGTCGTGCCGGAAAAGGCGGGATGGCGATCTCTCTGATCACACCGCGTCAGCACTTCCTGGTCAATGCGCTCGAAAGACTGACCCGTGCGAAAATCACCAAGAAACCTCTGCCGACGTTGGCGGAAATCCAAGAAATCAAATTCACCCAGATGAAGATCGAAATGCGCAAGCTGTTGGCCAAGGAAGTTCCGGCCGGAATCAAACGCGTCGTCGAAGAACTGGTGGATGAAGGTTTCGCGCTGGAAGATATCAGCCGCGCCTTGTTATTCAAGACGATCGGCAACGATGTATTCAAAGAAATCAAATCACCGGCCAGCACCCAACGCGTCGTCACCCATAAAGGGTATGCGACCTTGACGCTGGATGTCGGGAATAGCCATGGGATCGCAGCGGCCCACATCGTGAGCTGCATCGCGGAAGCCAGCGGCATCTCCGGACGCGATATCGGTAAAATCCGTATCGGCGAACGTACGACGACCGTCGAGATCCCGCTTCAACACGATAAGGCGATCTTGGAAGAAGTCAACAAAGCCACGATCAAAGGATATGCGATCAAAGCCATCCTGACACCCACCGTCGAACATGCCTATGAAAAACGCAGTTATGGCGGCGACAAGGGCGGAAGCGGAAATTATTCCCGCAGCCGCAGCGACTTCAAACCGAAGGGCACCCGTCGCGACTTCACCTCGAACAATTAAGCAAACATTATTCCATCCATTCAAAGGCGCCATCACTCGACTGAGTCATGGCGCCTTTTTTTAATCATTTTTTGTAAGTCTATTCCAGATTGGCTTTTCCTTGGACCATCTCGATGAACGCTTCAGCGATGTACGGATCAAACTGCGTTCCTGCGCAACGTGCGATTTCGGCGATCACTTTCTTCTTGCGGAACGCTTTACGATAGGCGCGGTCCGACATCATGGCATCATACGTGTCCGCGATCGCGATAATCCTTGCCTGGATGGAAATTTCATCGCCTTTGAGTCCGTTGGGATATCCTTTTCCGTCCCATCGTTCATGGTGTTGGAGGACATCTTTGGATATTTCGAAGAACTCAGCGGACGAACTCAGGATGCGATATCCGATTTCCGGATGCTTTTTGATTTCTTTCCATTCTTCTTGCGTCAATGCTTCGCTGCTGTTGAGAATTTTCTCGTCGATCGCGATCTTTCCGATATCGTGCATCAACCCTGTGATACGGATACGGTTCACGATCTCTTTATCAAGGTTCATCTTCTGCGCGAGATCGTGGCAGATGGCGCTGACCCGCGTCGAGTGCAGCATCTCGCGGTTATTTTTCTCAAACAAGACTTTCATGATCAGATTGATCGTTTCGCTGCGCATGCTGGAACTCTCGTAGAGTTTGTGCCGGTACATCGTATCTTCCGTATCCTTAAGCAGCTTATTGGTATCCTGTCCCATCGATCGTTTCGTCTCGAATCCGAAGGATACAGAGATATCGATGTTTTCGATCTTCTCGTTCTTCAAGAATTCGTGAATGCGCGCGATCAGTTTTTTTGCTTCGCCGGTATCCGCCTTGGGCAAGATGATGATGAATTCGTCTCCGCCCAAACGTGCCACAATATCATCCGACCGACAGGCGCCGCGAATGGCCTGGGCTACTTTGACCAATAATTCGTCGCCTTTCAAATGGCCAAAGGTGTCGTTGATCAGTTTCAAACCATCTACATCACCCATGATCAACGTCAGCGGCAGGTTGCGTTCGGTATCCAATCGTTTCAGTTCTTCTTCGTAGAAACGCCGGTTATAAAGTCCGGTAAGGTGATCATGAAAACTCAGATAGTTTATTTCATCGTCACGCTTCTTTTCTTCTGTGATATCTTTTAGGATACAGTAGGTCTTATC
>JBAVGP010000185.1:0-3560 GCA_049684955.1 Erysipelotrichaceae bacterium | reverse complement strand
CTGCGGCGCGAAAGTCTGCGGGATATAAGCGTCGATCTGGAAATTCTGTTTGACTTCCATTTCCTTCTCTTCGACGATGATGCCGGTACGCTTTTCCGCGATTGCCTGGGATAACAATTCGATGTACATGTCGATCCCGACGGTGTCGATGAAACCCGATTGCGAATCCCCCAGCATTTCGCCGGCCCCGCGGATCGTCAGGTCGCGCATGGCGATCTTGTATCCGCTGCCCAGTTCGGTGAATTCCTTGATGGATTGAAGACGTTTCTGGGCGATTTCAGAGAGTTGCTTGCGCGGGGAGTACATAAGATACGCATAAGCAAGGCGGTCGCTGCGGCCGACCCGTCCTTTGATCTGATAGAGTTGGGACAATCCGAAGGTGTCCGCCCGGTCGATCAGGATCGTATTGGCATTGGGGATGTCGATCCCGGTCTCGACGATCGTCGTACAGACCAATACGTTGTATTCGTTCATGGTAAAACGGTACATCACATCTTCGATCTCTTCACGGTGCATCTGCCCATGCGCGACGGCCACTTTGGCTTCCGGTATGTCCTGTTTGATCTGGTAGGCGACGCTGTGGATCTGCGAGACGTTATTGAAAAGATAAAACACTTGACCGTTGCGTGCGAGTTCACGCTGGATGACTTCCTTGATGACGCCTTTGTTTTTGTGCAGGACGTAGGTCTGGACCGGTAGACGATTCTGGGGCGGCGTATCGAGTTGGGATAGTGAACGGACTCCGATCAGGGACATTTGTAAGGTCCGCGGGATCGGTGTGGCGCTTAACGAAAGGACGTGTACGCTTTGTTTGACTTCTTTTACTTTTTCTTTGTGTTCGACGCCGAACCGTTGTTCCTCGTCGATCACCAATAAGCCCAAGTCTTTGAATTTGACATCTTTGGATAAAATACGGTGGGTACCGATCAGGATATCGATTTTCCCGTCTTTCACATCCCTTAACGTTTCCTTCGCTTGGCTCTCGATCACGAAACGGTTCAACAGACGGATATTAACCGGGAAATTGGCGAAACGATGCAGGAAGGTCTGGTAATGCTGACGGGAAAGGACGGTCGTCGGACACAGGAAGGCGACTTGTTTGTGTTCCCCGATCGCTTTGAAAGCCGCGCGGATCGCGACTTCGGTCTTTCCGAAGCCCACATCGCCGCATAACAGCCGATCCATCGGTTTGGCTCTCATCATATCCGCTTTGATCTCATCGATCGCGGTCGCTTGGTCGGCAGTCAATTGGTATTCGAATTCATCCTCGAATTCCTGTTGGAGTTCGCTGTCCGGACCGAAGGCATAGGCGATGTCTTTTTCACGCGTCGCATACAGCTCGATCAGCCGGTCGGCGATCTCACGGACATTCTCTTTGATTTTCGCTTTGGTCTTGACCCATTCGTTGGATCCCAACTTATTCAGTTTCGGACTGACCCCGTCGCGTGAAACGAATTTACGGACCAGCTGGAACTGTTCGAGCGGAACGAAAAGCTGATCGTCGCTGCGGAACAGGATATGCAGGAAATCACGGTGGATGCCTTCGATCTCTTTGGTGATGATACCGAGGTATTTGCCCACCCCGTGCTGGTGATGGACGACGAAATCGCCGATCTGCAGGTCCTGGTAGGAACTGAGCGTCTCGGCTTCCTTGAATTTGTTGGCATAGCGGCCGATCGGGATATGGCGTTGGAAGAGTTCCTTGGAGGTCAGCACCAACACCGGCGGTTCGATCAGTTCGAATCCTTCATCACGTTCCTCATGCAGGATCGAAAGTCCGATCACATCCAATTCCGGTTCAAACATGGTATACGGAATCGTTGAGTAGATGCAGATCTCGATGATGGATTTGATTTCGGCTTCCTTGAGGCATAACACGACATGCTTCTTCTTACGTTCGACATCGATCAGCTTCATCGCCTGAACCAACGGTTCCTGCGGGAAGTGGACATCACGTAAGGGGAAACGTGATTCCTTGCCTGTCGTCTCGAACAATTCGAAATCGACGCGTTTATACACCGCAAGCAAGGTGGATAAGTCATGGAAGACATTGAAAGTACTCAGCGCTTCCTGATCCTGACTCTTTTCCTGGATATATTCGACGGTCTCCTCCATCATATGGCGGGTATGGTCTTTGACTTCCTGGATCGGAGAGACGATCACCAACGGATCCGACGCATACGAGAAAACGGAATCATTGTCATCAAGGAAAGCGGTATAACGATAGAGGTAGTTCTCTTTCACATGGTTTTGGAGGTAATCCGTATCGCGCAGGATATTCCCTTCCAAGATTTCATATTCTTCACTTGAACGGCGGGTCTTTTCCCGTGCCAGCGATTCATTGACTTTGGATAGGATGCGGTCGATTTGATGCGGCTGAAGCAGGACATCGGTCGCCGGCTGGATATCGATCGCCTTCAGTTCCTCGGTGGAGCGCTGCGTGCTCAGATCGAAGGTACGCAGACTCTCGATCTCCACATCGAAGAACTCGATCCGTAAGGGATATTCGGTATTGATCGGATAGACGTCGAGGATGCCGCCGCGCATCGCGAAGCAACAGGGTTGGTCGACGCGGTTGACCTGGGTATAGCCGATGACGCGCAGCCGTTCCGCCAGGTCTTTGGGTTCGATGCGTTGGTTGACGCTCAATTGGATCGTGCTTTGGTTGAAGAAGGAAGGTGAAGGAAGGTGCCGTAATGCGGCACCGACATGCGTGACGCACAATATCGGATTTCCGGCACTCAATCGGCTCAAGGTTTCCATTTTCTGGACATTGATTTCAGGGGATGACGCGATCGCTTCGACGCGCAATGATTCCTCACTGGCGAAAAGCGCGAACTCGTCATCGTTGAGCCAGGTGGACAACTTGGCATGCAGCTGCTGGGCCTGGTAGAGGTTGGGCTTCACCACGAAGATGGCTTGCGGTTTACGTCGGTAAGCCGCCGCCAAGAGCGCGGCTTCCTGCATCAGCGATAAATGCGCAAAAGAGCCCTGTCCGTTCGACAGCGCCCTTACGGAAGCTTCGTTCATCAACTGCTTGAGAATACGTTCCATCAATCCACCTGCTTGTTATAGTTGTTCATGACTTCGAGGAAAGGTTTGGTGACGAAGTCGATCGCCGCGTCGGCTGCCAGTTCGACGGCTTTCTTATGCTGCGGACGTTTGTCCTTTTCGATTTTCCCTAAGACATAATCGACGGTCGGGATCATCGGATTCTTATCGATCCCGATACGGATGCGCGGGAATTCCTGGGTATGCAGATGCAGGATGATGCTTTTCATCCCGTTCTGTCCGCCGGCGCTGCCTTTTTCACGGATGCGTACTTTACCGACCGGCAGATCCAGATCATCGAAGATGACCAGGATATCCTTGGGTTCGATCTTATAGAAGTGCGCGGCTTCCGCCACCGCTTCACCGGAGAGGTTCATATAGGTTTCTGGTTTCATCAAGAGCACTTGTTCGTTGCCGATCGTCACGGTCGTCACTTTGGCTTTGAACTTGCGGATCAGCGCCGGGGCGTTGAGTTTGCGCAGGATTTCGTCCATGACCATGAAACCCGA